>DASZFO010000029.1 GCA_035939775.1 Pirellulales bacterium
CGGCCGCGACGCCGTGCTGAATTCATCCTCCGGCCATTACATTGCCCTGCTTCTAAATCGGGCCGAGCCGGTCATCCCTCCGGAGATTCACGAGGTGCTCGATCCGTATCTGAATCAGCTCGAGACGGAGTTGCAGCCCGACGGCGCGGTCGCGCCAAAACGGCCGGCGGCGCCGCCGCGAAACGGAAGCTAACGCAGGGTGGCACTAGCCACGCAACGGAGCGCCAGGGAAGCGATGTCGGCCAGTGCGGCGCAAGAGTGGTGCCCGTGAGAACGTCGTTTTCTCGGAGAAAACCGGGCTTTCAACCGAACATAACAGACATTATCGGACGTTGGAGAGAGGCCGTAGGGCACGCTGTGCGTCTCAGCGTTCGCGTGGTTCTGGCGAACTATTGGAGCCATCTGGATAGCCGTCGATGCACCACCGGATTTTTGTAAGTCCGGCTTCGCTGAGCGCCCGATGAACCGCCAAAGCAATTTCAAACAATTCGGAATTGCAATCGCGCAATTTGGCGCCGAACAACCGTCGCAGCGGACCCGGTTGATCCAAACAAGCGACTTGCGCTATCCATGAATTTGGCAGCGAAGTACGCGCGACTGAGATCTGAAGCTCGGTGGTGTCAATCTCCAGCTCGATCGACCATCCGCAGTCTCGCCAGTTGTCAATCGCGGTCGGCGAATACCCCTTCTCATTCAGAAACTCCGCTATCAGACAGATAATCCCTTCTCCGGGCGAATGGTGCGGATCGTCTCCGATAGATTCGCCTTCGAAGACAACGTTTTGCGAGAGCATGTGTGATTCTACACTGGCCGACATCGCTGCGCTAACGCTCCGATGCGCTGGCCAGTGGCACCCGACGTTGGCCGTTGGCGCGCTTCGCAGCCTAAAGACTGAACTCCGACAGCGCGTGCCCTACGCGGTGCCGTTCATCTCGGCGGCGCCGTGGGGCGAGCCATTTTCGATGTACGCGCCCATCCGGCGGAATTTTTCGTAGCGCTTTTTCAAAAGCTCGTCGGCGGGGCGGGCCGTCAGCTCGCGGAGCGATTTAATCAAATACATCTTCAGCCGGGCGGCCATTCGGGGATGATCGCGGTGCGCCCCGCCGAGCGGCTCTTCAATCACGTCGTCAATCACTCCGAGCGAGAGCAAGTCGCGCGATGTCAGTCGTAACGCCTTTGCCGCTTCTTCCTTGTGGGTATGGCTCTTCCACAGAATGCCCGCGCACCCTTCCGGACTGATTACCGAGTAGTAAGCGTTCTCAAGCACGGCGACTTTGTCTCCCACGCCAATCCCGAGCGCCCCGCCGGAGCCCCCTTCGCCAATCACGACGCAGACGATCGGCGTCGGCAGCCGCGACATCGCGAACATGCTCTCGGCGATCACTTGCGACTGCCCGCGCTCCTCGGCCTCGACGCCCGGATAAGCGCCCGGTGTGTCGATGAGGCAGATCACCGGGCGGCCGAATTTGGCCGCCAGCCGCATCTTGGCCATCGCCTTGCGATAACCTTCGGGATGAGCGCAGCCGAAATGGCAAAGGCTCCGCTCTTTCACCGTCCTTCCCTTTTGATGACCGACGATCATCACTTTGAATTGATCGAGCTTGGCGAAGCCGGTGCGAATCGCTCGATCGTCGCCAAACGATTTATCGCCGTGCAGCTCGACAAATTCGTCGAAGACGAGGTCGATATAGTCGGTTGTCATCGGGCGATCGGGATGGCGAGCGACCTCGACGATCTCCCAGGCCGTCAACTGGCTGAAGATCTTTCGCGTCGTCTCGACCAACTCGCGCCGCAGTCGCCGCAATTCCTCGCGGGCCGCCGGATTATCGCGGGCCGCGGCATCGGCATCGGCGATCCGGGCCTCGAGATCGTAAATCGGCCGCTCAAAGGCAAGGCGGTAGCCGGAAGGCATGCGAGGGGCTAGGGGCTAGGGACCAGGGACTAGAGGCCAGGAAAAGACCGTTGACGGACGAGGACTCCCGCCTGCGACTAGGCTAATTCAAGTGAACACTTGTGACAAGAACGGTTAGAACGGGTCGTGACCGTTGAGGCGTGAGTTTCTCGGGCGTCCTGCCCCTAGCCCCTAATCCCTAGTCCCTTGCTCACGCCTTTCGTGCCGCGGGCATGGAGCGGTAGACGCGATACGCACGCAGGTAGCTCAACACCTCGTCCATCGACTCAGGCCGATCTTTGGGATCCTTTGCCAGCATGGCCTTGACGAGCTGGACGCATTCGTAAGTGAGATTCTTGTTGAAAGTTTCCGCCGATGGGATGGGGGCACGCAGATGTTTCGTGAGCAACTCATTCTCCGAATTGCCCGTATACGGCGGCCGGCCGGCAAACAGCTCGAACATCACGCAACCGAAGCTGTAGATGTCGGTGCGGTGGTCGAGGGATTGGGCGCGGATCTGCTCGGGCGACATATAGCTGCGCGTTCCCGCGACCTGACTCTTGGCGAACAGCCGGCCGAGCAGCCCCTTCCGACGTTCGGCGATCGCGTAGTCGATCAGTTTGACGTCGCCGTCGGGATTCACCAGAAAGTTATCCGGCTTGATATCGCGATGGATCCAGCCGCGCTGGTGAAAATAAGCCAATCCGGCCGCCGCCTGCTCGATGATCCGCGGGACCTGCCGCGCGATCCGCTCGATGCCGGGCACGGCATCGCCGATCGTCTGGCTGCTGGGCGAGATCAATTTCTTGAGGTTCGTTGCGGAGGCGAAAAACTCCATCGCTAGGAACGGGGAAACCTTCGATGCGTCGAACTCATAGATCGTGATGCAATTCGGATGGCTCAATTCGCGGCCGACGGCGAACTCGTGCCGCATCAGATTGATTTGCGCGGCGTCGTGGCGGTAATCGGCGCGGATAATCTTCAGCGCAAACCGTTCGTTCTTTCCGTCGTGCATCGCCTCCCAGACGTCGCAATGGCGCCCGTTGCCGGCCGGGTTGAGCAGCCGATACATGCCGAAATATTCACCCCGTTGAGCCACAGAAACGACCTCGAATTCGTCGGGTAGATCAGGCGTGCCACCGCATTCTTCGCGGCACGCCGTTCTCGTTTTAGTCTAGTCAGCATCTCGAAGTCGGACAACCGCGACACGAGGCGCGAAGCGCCAACGAGGAGAATCGATGTCGGGCACAGAATCGCTCGCTGGCGCTTCGGGCTAGTATTCAGTCGAACGCGATGCGGATGAGTGTGTCATCGCTCAGCGAGCAGCCGGTCGTAGAGCTTGTGTAGCTCATCGACCATCCGCTCGTGCCGAAATTGGTCGGCAAATCGCAGGCGGCCCGCGGCGCCCATTTGTGCTCGAAGGGCCGGATCGGCGGCTAGCCGGTTGACTGCCGCCGCCAACTCGTCGATCGATTTGGGGGGAACCAGGAACCCTGTCTCGCCCGTGACGACAACCTCACGGGCGCCGTCGACGTCATAGCTCACCACCGGCCGGCCCACGAGCAGCGATTGCACCAGCGCCCGGGCTAATCCTTCGCGCAGGCTCGCGTGTACGACGATATCCATCGCCGCGAGCAGACGCGGAATTCGCTCGGGCGACACAAGACCGAGAAACCGA
>DASZFO010000030.1 GCA_035939775.1 Pirellulales bacterium
CGATTGTCCACGGATGTATTTAAAAACGGCCTTGATTCTGGGATGGTTTGCCGCGTGTTATGGACTGCTGGTGTTCGTCATGGGGACGTGGTGGCTGGCGGTGCCCGTGGCGATGTTGTTGGGGATCTCGATGGCCGCGATTGGATTCAATATCCAGCACGACGGCGGACATCACGCTTACTCCGCACGAGCCTGGGTCAATCGGCTGATGGCGATGACCCTCGATTTGCTCGGAGGCAGCTCCTACATCTGGGCCCGCAAGCACAACGGCATTCATCATGCCTTTGCCAATATCACGGATCTCGACGACGACATCGACATCGGATTCATTGGCCGCTTGTCGCCGCACCAGAAGCGATTGCGATTTCATCGGCTGCAGCACTTCTACATGTGGCCGTTGTATGGTTTTCTGCCGCTCAAATGGCAGCTTTATGACGACTTCCGAGATGTGGCCACCGGTCAGGTTGGCGGGCAGCCCTACGCTCGACCGAAAGGTTGGGACCTGGCAGTCTTCCTTGGCGGCAAGGTGGTGTTTTTCTCGCTGGCGCTCGCGATCCCGTTGCTGCTGCACCCGATTTGGACGGTCTTGCTCTTTTACGTGGCGGCGTCGTTCGTGCAGGGCGTGATGCTTGGCGTCGTGTTTCAAATGGCGCATTGCGTGGAGGAAGCCGCTTTTCCGATGCCGCGCGCGGACACCGGCCGGATGGAAACTAGCTGGGCAGTTCATCAACTCGAAACGACCGTGGATTTCGCCCGTCAGAGCCGACTGCTCTCCTGGCTGGTCGGCGGACTGAACTTTCAGATCGAGCACCATTTGTTTCCGCAGATCTGTCACGTCAATTATCCGCGGATTTCTCCGTTGGTCGAGCAGACGTGTCGCGAGTTTGGCTTGAAATACAGGGCGCAAGACAGCTTGCGGGCGAGCATCGCGTCGCATTTCCGCTGGCTGCGGCGGATGGGGATGCATTCCGCTCAAGAAGAGAAGCGAATCACTTCCTCTCAAGAAAAGGAGCGAATCCATGGCGTGGAAATGGAATAACAACGTGGGCCTGCTGTTGTTGGCGATCTGGCTCATCGTTTCGGGCTTGCTGTATTTTGTCCACTTGGGGTCCATCGAGACGGCGCCAATCATGGCCGGGCTGGCGATTGCCGCCGGCGTTTTCATCCTGATCGGACGCTAGGTCGGGGGACCAACCAGATGATCGGATTCAAGTACGTGCCGGTCGCCAAGGAGGAGCGCCGGACGAATGTGGTGATCGACCCCCGTCGATCGCCGTTGGGAACGGAAATTAACCGAACGAGGTGATTATGCGTGCTGTTCGACCCCTGTTTGTCTCGACCTATCCGCCTGAAGAGTGTGGGTTGGCAACGTTTACCAAGGACTCGGCCGATGCCGTGGATCTGGCGGCTGGAGAACCGGTCTCGTCGTTGGCGGCGATCCAGAAGATCCCCGCGACTCGCTATGACGATCCGCGCGTGGCCCACGTCATCGATAACAACCGCCGCAATGCCTACCGTTTTGCCGCGGAAGTGGCCAACGATGGACCGTGCGACGTCGTGAGTTTGCAGCATGAGTTTGGCCTCTATCCCGGCAACTGGGGCGCTCGCGTGATGAGTTTTGCTCGCAATTGCCGCAAGCCGCTGGTGACGACGTTTCACACGTTGATGACGCGGCCGGAGCCGGTGCCGCGGCGCTTGATCCAGAGTCTGGCCGCGCATAGCCAGGGCATTGTCGTCATGACGAAGGTTGCCGCTCGGCTGTTGGCCCGAGTTTATGGAGTTTCGGGACCGCACGTGCGAGTCATTCCGCATGGAGTGCCTGAGGTCCCTTTCGAGCGCGATTTGGACACGCACAAGGCACGGCTGGGACTCACGGGGCGACAGGTGATTTGCACCTTCGGACTCATCAATCGCGGCAAGGGATTGGAATACATGATCGGCGCCATGCCGCGGATCGTGGCCGCCTACCCGGATGCCATATACCTGATCGTGGGCGCGACTCACCCGCAAGTGAAACGTCAGGAAGGGGAGGTCTATCGCCAGAGCCTGGTCGAAATGGCCGAAGCATTGGGTGTCGGCGACCATGTGCGGTTTGTAAATCAGTATCTGAGCCTCGCCGATCTCCTCGCGCACTTGCAGGCCTGCGACGTGTACGTTACCCCTTATCCAGGGAAAGATCAGATCGCGAGCGGCACACTGGCGTATGCCCTGGCCGCGGGCGGGGCCGTGGTCAGCACTCCGTACTTGTACGCTAAAGAAGTTCTGGCCGACGGGCGCGGTCTTCTCGTGCCGTTTGCCGACAGCGTTGCCATGGCGGATGCGACGCTTCGTTTCCTCAGCGATAAAGCGCTCTTGATTGAAACACGGCGCAGGGCTTACGAATATGCCCAGCCGATGTTTTGGCCGAGTGTGGGCCGCCAGTATTTGAAGATATTCAGCCGATCCGCGTTTCCACACGACGCGATTCGGAAGCCGAGTTACCGCGTGGCGGTGGCGGCGCCGAATGGCAATGGAGACGGCCATCATGGCGAACTTATTCAGAGAGGACAATAATGCGCATCCGTGACGGGACTACCTTGGACCACCTGGATCGCTTGACCGACTCGACGGGATTGATCCAACATGCCATTTATAGCATTCCGCGACGCGAGAGCGGTTACACGACCGACGACAACGCTCGGGCGTTGCGCCTTTGTGCGCGATTGTGGCGGCGGCACTCCGACGATCGCATGCGGAATCGGGTAGCGGTTTACTTGAGTTTCTTGGAACATGCCCGTTGTCCCGGCCGTGGGTTCCACAACTTTCTTGGCTACGACCGTCGCTGGCTGGACGCGGAAGGCTGCGGCGATTGCCAGGGTCAGGCGGTCCGCGCGCTGGCCGAAGTGCTCGGTAGCAACCTGCCGGACGACTATCGGATGTTGGCTCGCGAGCTGATCGAGGCCGTCCTGCCGGCGCTCGCGGATCTGCGGAGTATTCGAGCGCAGGCCTATGTGATTCTGGCTTGGGGGCATCTGTGGACGAGCGGGGTCAGCGACGTTGAAGTGCTCGAGAGCGTCGCTTGGTCCGCGGCGGAACGCCTCGTGGAATGCTACAACCGAAATCGCTGGTCCGACTGGCATTGGTTCGAGTCGCGAATGACTTATGCCAATGCCGTCCTGCCCCATGCCCTGTTTATCGCCGCGCAGCGTTGGCCGAAAGAATCTTTTTTGGAAGTGGCGGAAGCGTCGTTCTCCTTCCTAGACCGCGCAACGACCACCGAGAATATCTATTGGCCGATCGGGAACGACGGCTGGTTTCCTCGCGGCGTGGAGAAGGCCCTATATGACCAACAACCGGTCGAGGCGGCCACGATGGCCGAGGCGGCGCTGGCCGCGTTTGCGCTTTCCCGGGATGAAAAGCACTTGGCGACTTTTCGCCGCGCTCGCGAATGGTTTCATGGGCAGAATAGCTTGCAACTGCCGCTCGTGGACACCCAGTGCGACGCTTGTCACGACGGCCTGCAATCGTTCGGAGTCAATCGGAATCAGGGCGCCGAATCGACGCTGGCTTACTTGTGGACGGAAATGCAACACTTCGAAATCGAGACGGCCCTGGCCGACGCCCGCATATCCTCCGTTGCCAGCGCGTAACGTGGCACGCAGTTATCACCAAACCACTTCAACAAGGAACCCAGAATGCTTCTCGAATCGAAATCGCCCAACGTCTATCTCGACTTGTTCGACCGCCATCCGTCCAATCCGATTTTGACGGCCCGCGACTGGCCGTACCCGGCCCATACGGTGTTCAACGCCGGCGCGTGCCAGCTCGGAGATAAAACCGTGCTGCTGGTTCGCGTCGAGGACCGCAGGGGCCATTCGCACCTGACCGTCGCGCGCAGCAACGACGGCGTCGGGAATTGGCAGATCGACTCCAAGCCCAGCTTCCCGCCCGATCCGGAGAACTTCTCGGAAGAGGCCTGGGGAGTGGAAGACCCGCGATTGACTTGGCTCGAGGACCGCAAGGAATGGATCATCGCCTATACGGCCTATTCGCCCAGCGGGCCGTTAGTGTCGCTGGCGCGGACAACCGACTTCTGCTCGTTTTCCCGGCTCGGCCCCGTCATGCCGCCGGAGGACAAGGACGCTGCGGTTTTCCCGCGCAAGTTTGGCAACCGATATGCCATGATCCATCGGCCGGTTTCCGCCGGGAGTTCGGGCGCCCACATCTGGCTATCATTCTCGCCCGACCTGACGCATTGGGGCGATCATCACATCCTCCTGCACGCCCGCCGCGGCGCCTGGTGGGACGCCAATAAAATCGGATTGAGCCCGCCCCCCTTGGAAACGCCGGAGGGATGGCTGATCCTGTACCACGGCGTACGGAAAACGGGGGGCGGATGCCTGTATCGTTTGGGATTGGCATTGCTCGACTTGGAGGATCCGCGGCGAGTTCGCGCCCGCAGCGACGAATGGGTCTTCGCGCCCGAAATGCCCTACGAGCGGCAAGGCGATGTCAACGGAGTGGTCTTTCCCTGCGGTTGGATCCTGGACAAGACGCGCGGCGAGATCCGGGTTTACTACGGCGGCGCCGACAGTTGTCTGGCATTGGCCACCGCCCAACTCGACGATTTGCTCAGCTACCTGCGCAAGTACCCCGTCCCCCAAACGCGCAAACGGATGGGCATGTCGTTGGTCGATTGAGCGGGAACCCGCTTGATTTTCAAGCTGGCTTCCTTAGAGCGCCTAACAAGTCCGGCGGGGACTGTCCCCCTTTTGCGAAGTCCGCGCAGCAAAACGGGGACTGTCCCCTTCTCCCCCAGCCGGATTTGTTAGGCGCTCTTAATGTGAAGGACGGACGCCTATCTATTTGCCGGCTCACCCGCTACAATGCTCCTACTGCCTGCCTTTGAATGGGAGCGTGCGTTCCCGCGGAGCTGTGCGGAAAGTGTTAACCAAGGGAGTTTGTGTTTTATGGCTGCGGGAACGATCAAGAAACTCGTCAACGACAAGGGCTTCGGTTTCATTCAAACGAGCAATGGTGGCGACATCTTTTTCCATCATTCGACGGTCCAAAACGCTCAATTCGATCATTTGACCGAAGGCCAGCAAGTGGAATACACCGTGGAGCAAGGCGGGGGTCAAAAGGGCAAGGGACCTCGCGCCGCGACCGTTACGCCGGTCTAGTTGGCACGCCGGCCTGACCGAGCGAATCAGAGAGCCGCCCATTTTTCTCGGGCGGCTCGTCAGCGAATAAGCCGACGTGGTTGAATGCCTTAGGGTATTTGGCCGCGGCGGCTTTTTTTGGGGCATGATCGCCGGGGGAATCGCACTGAGGCGTCGTATGCGGCACGATGGAACTTGACGCGAAGCGAACGAGATCATTTCTGGAGGATCTTTTTCTGGTTGCCGAGAATCTCGCGCTGGTTGTCGAGGAGTTCCTTCATGCCCTCGAAGATCTTCTCCTGGTTGGCTTGGATCGTCTCCTGGTTCGCCATGATCGTCGCTTGATTGCCGACGGCCTTGTCCAGCTTCTCTTGGTTGCTCAGGATGCTCTCCTGATTGGCATGGATGCTGGCCTGGTTGGCAAGGACCTTGTCGAGCTTTGTCTGGTTGTCGCGGATCAGTTCTTGATTCGCGAGGATCGCCGCTTGGTTGGCGGTGACTTTGTCGAGCTTCGACTGGTTCTTCTCGATCGACTCCTGGTTCGCGAGAATCTTCTCCTGATTGACGAGGATCGACTCTTGGTTCTTGATAACTGCATCGGCCATGGTGATGACTCCTTTCAAAATGGAACTGGAAATTCACGACAGAAACGATCAACCGCGGCGGCTCACAGCGCCGCGGCCCGATCCTTAAGATCGGTTTTCACCTCGGTGTATTTCAACACGCGCTGGAACGATTCGTGAGGTTTGCCGTCGACCTCGACATACGCGATAATGAACAGATTCAACGGCGGGCCGTCTTGCTTGGGAGCCAGTTCCAAATTGCGACCTTCGGAGAAATGGACGCGGCGATTGTCCAGGCCGCTGAAGTAGAAGTCGCGCTGGGTCGGGTTGGTGTTGGCCGCGGCAATATCCATGGGCACCCAACCATAATTCGGCACGAAATATTGGACCCAACAGCGATAGCCCGGGTCCATCTCCTTGCCTTCGTTCATCGGCTTGAGCAGCGTGCCAAATTGCAGCCGCGTGGGTATGCCGCGGGCCCGCGCCAGCGCGATGAAGAGCGCGTGCTGGTCGGTGCATCCGCCCCCTTTCTTGGCCAGGCAGTATTCGACCGAGCCTTTTCCGGAACTCTTCGGCGCGTTGCCCCCCTTCGAGTAATGATCGGTATGATCGGTGACCCAGTCGAAGAGCAGCCGCGCCTGCTTCAGCTCATCGGCCTCTTTGCCGCAAATCTCACCGGCCAGCTTGACCACCGCGCCGCTCACCTCCATGTTCGGCACGTCGCGCCGCAGGTATTCAGCGAACAAACTACGATGCGCGTCGGTTAGCGGAGCGGCTCGCGATGTGTCAACGGGGATTGAAACGCTGTTTCGTCTGAGAATGAATTCGGTCGATAGCACCGCCTTGTCGGCGGTCGGATTGTTCACAACCGCGTAGAGATAGCGATGCCCGTAGTTGGCGTCGCGGGTCACCTGGTAGCCAGTGGGCGCGTCTTTGACATCGAGATTCAGCAGCTTCTGGGAATCGTCGTCATCAGGAAGCCAGAACCAAATCCGCACTTGATGACTCCCGGCCGGGATCTTATTGACCGTGAGCGTATGCTGGATTCGGTAGGTGGCGGTCTGTTGGTCCGCCGCGTGAGCCACGCTGACGAGCGCGGCCGCAAAGATGAATAGGCAGCAAGCAAGTGATCGCATCGAAGTCTCCCTGGAACTAAAATGACAAAACCGCCCTGATTCGGGCGAGAAATGTTCTAAACGCCAATGGTTCGTCAATCCGTTCACTCCTGAAACCGAAACCCAACGCCGCGCACGGTCTCGATTAGCCTTCCCGCATCGCCAAGCTTCTTGCGAATCGAAGCCACTTGAACGTCAACCGACCGCTCGGTGACCGGGTAATCCTTGCCTTGCACCGCCTCAATGATTTGCCGCCGCGTGCAGGCGTCGCCCCGGCGGCTGGCCAGAAACTGCAATACGCGAAATTCCGTCTTGGATAACGAAACGGTCTCACCTTCGATGGCCACCTGTTGGGACGCAGGATCAAACACCACGGATTGTTTCGGAAGCGGAACTTCACTCGGATTCATCACGGATCGCGATCGCAATCAGTTTGTGCGGAAGTCACTGGCCTCCCGGGCCTAGAGCTTCTGTTTCCCGTTTCCGGCGAAATGGAGCATCTCCAGGATTAGTGCTCGCAGCTCCAAAAATGGAGCGCTATTGCGCTGCCGCGGGCGCGCGAGCGGAACGTCCAAGATGCGCTCGATTCGGCCCGGGCGCGGCGTCATGATGGCGATCCGGTCGCTCATGTAAATAGCTTCGTCGATGTCGTGGGTGACTAGCAGCATCGTGGTCCGGCGCGCCTGCCACACCCGCAGGACCTCGTCTTGCATTTGCATCCGGGTGAATTGGTCGAGCGCCCCGAGCGGTTCGTCGAGCAACAGCACCTTGGGATGATTCACGAGCGCGCGGGCGAGCGCGGCGCGCTGCGCCATCCCGCCGGAAAGCTGATGGGGAAACACGTTGGCAAATTGCTCGAGTCCGACCAGCCGGATGAATTCCTCGACCTCTTCGCGGCGGTGGCGGAGCACTCCGCGGGCGACCAAGCCGGCTTGAACGTTGCGGCGAACGCTCAGCCAGGGGTACAGATTTGGGTCTTGGAACATCAGGCCGCGCTCGGCGCTGGGGCCGGCGATCGGCGCCGCACCGATCCGCAAATCACCGGAGGTGGGTTGGTCGAGTCCCGCGATCAGGCGCAACAGCGTGGATTTGCCGCAGCCACTCGGCCCAATCAACGACACCATTTCCCCCGTAGAGACCGACAAGGAAATGCGATGGAGCGCCTCGACTTCGGCGCCATCCGCCGCGCGAAACGTCTTGCTGACGCTCCGGATCGAAAGCGCCTCGGCTTCGTCCGCTGTCGGGTCGATCGGGAAGGACGTTTTCATTACCAACGGATCACTCCCTTTTGCCAGCCCAATACTCGGTCGCGCACTTTGAACAAGAGCGTCATCAGCCCCGAAAAGAAGAACGCCATGATGACCACCGATGCGTAAACCTTCGAGTATTCGAAGTAATCCTTCTGCATCTTGAAATACCACCCCAATCCAGACCTGACACCGACCGTTTCGGCGACGATCAACGTCAGGAATGCGGCGCCCATGCCCATGAAGAGCCCGATGAAAACACTTGGCATCGCGGCAGGCAGGGCAACACGAAAGACCAAATAGCGGCGCCCCGCCCCCAACGTTCGGGCGACATCGAAATACGAGGCCGGAACGTTGGCGATTCCCGAGCTGGTCAACATGGTGACTGGGAACCAAACTGCCAGCGCGATCAGCGCGGCGCCTGAGAAAAAGGCGTCGTCAAACATCACCATCACCAACGGGACGAAGGCGGTGGCGGGGATCGGCCCGAAGACCTTCATGATCGGCATGCCCCAATAGCGGACGTGGCGAAACCATCCCATCAGCACACCACTGGTGAGTCCAGCCGACACACCGAGAACGTAGCCGAACAGTAGCAGCTTGAGTGAATGATAGGTGCTGTCGAGCAGAACCCAGCGGTCGTCGAGCATCCCTTGCAGCACGAGTTCGGGACCCGGAAAATAGGGCATCGGCAATAAGGCCCATTTGAGCGTAACCAGGTCCCAGAGGCCGAGAGCCAAAATCGCCACGGCGAAAAGCGGAGCGCCGTGTCGCGCCGCCGGACGAAATCTCTTCCAAATCCACGCCGCGGCGGCGAAAACGAGGGCCATCGCGAATGTCGCTTGCAGCAACAGTGGGTAAAGCTGTGTCACAAGCGCCGGATCGTTGTTCGGCAGCAGCTTGTGCAAGACATAAGCCACAACTGCTGCGGCAGCCGGCCACAGCACGACCAGCGAACAGTAACCGCGTTGCACTGCCGCCGCGCGTGGCGGTTGGCTTTCGACCGACTCCGCTCGAACCGAATCAGTCTCGATCATACTTACGGACAAATGAATCTCCCGTCGCGCAGCGATGCGGCGCGGTCTACGGCCGGCGCGCAACAGGAACAGCATGCTTCCTTGCCGTCGAACATTGCCGCCAGCATTTCCGGAGTCAGCTTGGGGGGCGGGCCACCGCCGGCGATCTTTTCGACCTCGACGCCCTCGATCCATTTGTCGCTAACGCCGTCCAAGTCGATCCAAGCCTTCTTTGCCAGCTCGACCGGATCGGTCTTCGAGTCGAGCAATCCGGACGTCTTCGCCTCTTTGGCCACTTGCTCGACCGTCTCGCGGGCACGGGCCACTCCGGGAATGTATTTGAGTTTGCTAAGCGCCTGGGCGTTCATCTCGGCCGAGGCCGCGATATACTTCTTTTCGACCGACAGTTTTGCTGCCGCGGTCGGGTTAGCGCCCACCCATTTCGCTCCCTTGAGCATGGCGCGAGTCACCTTGGCCGCGGCCGCCGGATTCTCCCGCGCCAGTTTGCCGCTGACGACCGACACGCAGCAATACTCGTCTTTGTACGGCGAGTCGACCGCCTGGTCGACCACCGTCCGAACGGCTCCCTTGCCAAGCAGAATCGAGCCCATCGGCTCGGAAGTGGCGATCGCGTCGACCTGGCCATTTTTCACCGCCAGCGCCATGCCGTCCGGCGGGAGCACGATCCAATCGACGTCGTCCTTTTTCTTCGGATCCATCCCGTTGGCGGCCAGCACTCGCGTGGCGAAAAGGCAAGGAGGACTCCCCATGTTGTTCGGCACTCCGATCCGCTTGCCGCGGAGATCCAACAACCCATGAATGTTGGAATTCACGCCGGCCTGAATCCGCAAGCAACCGGTGTGGATGCCGCCGGTGATCTTTACGTCGAGTCCCTGCTCAATCGGTTTGAGCAGGAACATGACGAGCGTGTGGTTTGCGTCGAACTTCCCGAGTCCGAGACCCTCGCGCAGCCCGTCCCAGTCGGTCCTGACCAGTTCGACATCCAATCCTTCATCCTTGAAGAAGCCGTTTTCATAGGCCACGAAGATCGGGGCCTCGCAGGTCAAGCCGATAAAAGCGACCTTCAGCTTGGCGGGGCCCGCGTCGCTAGGAGCGCCGGGAGCCGCCGTGTTCGCACCCTTTTGGCAGCCCGTCACCAGCAGTGCGAGCGAACTCACTACCGACAACGATAGGCCGCCGAGCCAGGATCGCCGCACCCGATTCCGTCTAATAAGAAATTGCATTTCAAAGTTTCCTAAGATGGGGATTCCGTTGGAGCTACTCCCGTCTTTCCAGACTCGCCATGCCGCGATCGGCTTCCGCCAATCGGTCGACCAATTCCTTGGCGAGAATCTTCTGTTGGCCGTCCGAAATCAAGTTTTGATTGCCGACGATCTTTTCTTGATTGGGTATCACGCGATCTTCCAGGTTCGAAATGATCGTGGATTGGTTGGCTAGCAAACGGTCCAACTTTTCCTGGTTGGAGAGGATGTTTTCCTGGTTGGCGACGATCGTCGCGGCTTGATTGGTGAGCAGACGATCCAGCTTCTCCTCGTTGGCCAGGATATTCTGCTGATTGGAGATGATGTTCTGCTGATTGCTGACGATGATGCCTTGGTTGACGACGATCTTGTCGAGCTTGGTCTGGTTGTCCTTGATGCGCTGTTGGTTGGCGATGATGACCGCTTGATTGGTCAACATCTTTTCCAACATCTTGTCCAACCTCACTTGGTTGGCGTCGACGCGATCCTGGTTCCGCAGCATCCGGTCTTGTTGGGCCGTGAGAATCCGCTGATACGAAACGACTTCATTCCGCGAGAGTTCTTCATCGGCCATGAACGGCTCCCTGGAATCGATTTCAAAGTGCGGCGTCGAGGCGAAAGCCGGACTCCGAGCGGCGCCCGAATAGGTTGATTTGCCGCGATTCGCGAACGAAATGGCGGGGGCGATCGAGTCTTTCGCCCGAGTCCAATATAAACTCATCTTCGGCGGCGACAAGAGAATGACGCCGTTGCGGCCCGTCGCCGACGTCGTGCCGTGCGGGCGCCTTTGCAAGGGTCTATGAAGAAAACGCGCGTGCCACCAAGACGGGTTGTGACGATCATGAGGGCCGATCGTGCGCAGCGGCTCCCCGCATCGCTTGAGCGTAAAGTGCCAGCTAGACCTACCGTTAGCGATTGTTCGATGAGCGAAGCGAAGCCACGTGCCGACGAGCGGCGATGGCCGCGCGACCCCCACGGATAGTTAAAGGCAAATTGAGTTTTTGCGCTGGCGACACGGCGCTCTTTTCCCCGCCGAAATGCCGGCAAGCCCGCGAGAATTTTTTAAGATTCTTTGCAACAGACCTCCAGAACCCAGATGGGACCGACGCCCGACCCGCCATGACAACCGCGCGGCGCTTGCGCGAAGGCGCGTCTATTGTTTTATGCGTCGTTTTCAGCGCGGCACCGGCCACCGAAGATCGTAGCTCAAGCGCGGTGTTCGGCGCGATATCGGGCCGGCGATCGATGGAAACGCCGTTTGAAAACGACGCTCAGGTATTCGACGTATTTGAAGCCAGCGCGGTCGGCGATCGTGGCCAGCGGCAGGTCAGTCTCCTCGAGGAGTTGCGTCACTCGCCGCAACTGAACTAAGAGAATCTCTTCGTGCGGCGTGTGGCCGAGGATTTTCTTGAAGCGGTTTTCCAGAATGCGCCGCGAAATCGGGACCGTCAGCAATACGTCTTCCACGTTGATCCCGTCGCAGGCATGATCGCGAATGAAACGGACGGCGGCCGAGACCTCGGCGTCGGGGATCGCCCGCACGTCGCTCGATTGGCGGGTGACGATTCCGGTCGGCTCGATCAATCGCGTCCCCTCTTCCACCTTGCGCCCCGCCATCAACTGGTCCAAGAGTTCCGCCGCCGCGTAGCCGGTCCGCTCGGCGTCGGGAACAACGCTCGACAACGGCGGTTCCGAAAGATTGCAAATCAAATCGTCGTTGTCCACTCCGATCACGGCGATCTCGTCGGGCACGGCGATGCCGCCGCGACGGCAAACATCGAGCAACTGTAGCCCGCGCATGTCGTAGCAGGCCAGCAGGCCGGTCGGCTTCGCCAGTTCGCGGACCCAGGCCTTCAGCTCGTTCTCCTCTTGCTTCCAGGAGATTGCGGCGGCGCGCTTGCGATCGGCCGGCGGGAATGCGGCAAACGGACAATTGACTTCCTGAGCGATTCGAGCAAACCGCCGGCCGCGATCGAACGACCATGGAAACCGGCGATCGCCGCAATACGCCAGGTTGCGAAATCCGCGCTCGAAGAGATGATCGAACGCCAGACGCGCGATGGCCTCGTTGTCGGTTTCCACGCTGGGGAGATCGGGAAGCAGTCGCGCGGCGCTGACGTCAACCGCGCGCGCCCCGGTCTCGCGAACCGCTTTCGCGATACGCGGGTTTTCAATTCGAGCGATAATCCCGTCCCCGCGCCATGATTTCAGCCATTTGGGCGGCGCTTCGCCGCGGCTCTGCTCCGGAAGGCAGATCGACCACGGATGGTGCTCGCGCAGATAGGCATAGATGCCGCGCAGCAACCCGCGGGCGTACGAATTGGACGTCTCAATCAGCAGTGCGACTTCCGGGCGTTTGGCCATTAGCAGGATCCCGCCACCTGTTTTCCCAGTCGATCCGGACTCGAGCGACCGACTTGGAGCCATGATAATCGCGTTATGCGTTGCGGCAAGCGAGTGGCCTGGCATCAAATAATTCTTTTTCCGTCGCGTTGGCGAGACAGGCCCGCGAATAGTTTCTATAATCTCGTGCGTTTCCACGGGATTCCAAGGGGAATTGCTAGTGCCAATTTCACGTCCGCGTAAATTGCTGATCGGCGGCGTCGCGCTCATGGCGGTCGCGGCGATCGCGTACTCGTTGTGGTTCCGTTCGGCAGTGCCAGCGGTGGGTTCGGCAAAATACGAGCAATACATCGAAGCCTTCGAGATCGGCGTTGCCGCGCTTGATGCCGATGTGCCGCAAGTTGCCCATGAATCGCTGACCAAGGCGATCGACTTGGTTCCCGAAGAGCCTGCTGCTTGGGCCGATCGCGGGCTGCTCCTGATTCGCGACGGGCGGCCGGACGAGGCGCTGCACGATTTGGAGGAAGCCCAACGCCTGGCCCCAGACAACGCGGCGATCCAGCAATTGCTGGGGCTGGCGGAACAACGGCGCGGGCAGCTCGCCGCCGCGGCCGAGCATTTTCGCGCCGCGCTCAAGCAAGAGCCGACGAACATTCAGGCCCTCTACCGCTTGGCCCAAGTGGTCGATCAACAGCACGAGGCCGACAGCGACCTGGAATACCAACGGCTGATGGATCGAATCCTGGCGGTTCAGCCCGATAATCTGTTTGTGTTGCAGAATCGACTGCGAGTCGCGGTGCGTCGCGGCGATCGCGCCGCCGCACGCGAGACGATGGAGCAACTGAAACGGCATTCCGCGAAGTGGTCACCCCAGACCAAGACTGCACTTGCAGAACTCGAACGCGCTTTAGCCGATCCGACCGGTAAAGACGATCTCGCGCGTGCGCTGCCGCTGATGAATCTTTTGGGGGCCGAGCCCGGGTTCTCACGGGACGCTGCCGCCGTGGACGCCAGCGATACGTTGGCGGGGACGGCGTTGGAAACACTATTGCGGCTTCCGACACCGCGCCACACGCCGGCCGAGCCGGACCGTGGCTTGACTTTTTCAGCAAGGCCGCTTGACGAGGCCCCGGCCGGTCGTTGGGACGTCGTCGCGCCGGTTTGGCTGGGAAAGCAGGACCGGCCCGTGCTGTTGGCGGCCAATGCGAAGGAGTTGCGCGAGATCGGCGGCAAGGTGGTGCTGCCGTCGTTGGCGATTTCGCCGGAAGGGCTCTTGCCGCTCGATTGGAATAACGACTTCCGCACCGATCTACTGCTCGCGGGGTCCGCTGGCTTGCGCTTTTTCGAGCAACAGGCGGATGGATCATTTGCCGACGTGACGGCGAAGACCGGCCTCTCCGCCGAGCTGCTGCACGGCGATTACGCCGGCGCTTGGGCAGCCGACGTCGATCTCGACGGCGATCTGGATATTCTATTGGCTCGCCGCTCGGGACCGCCGCTGCTATTGCAGAACAATTTCGATGGGACATTTGACGCTCGGCCGATCTTCGACGAAGTCGACGGGGCGCGGGCCTTCGCTTGGCTCGACCTCGATCAGGACGGCGCCCCGGACGCCGCCTTGCTCGACTCCCGTGGCGGCCTGCACGTATACGCCAATGAGCGCTCGGGGAATTTCCAGCCCTGGCCAGTCAAACCGCCCGCGGATTCCTTCCTGGCGCTGACCGTCGCGGACGTCAATCATGACGGCGTGCTGAGCCTAGTGGCGCTGCGTCAAGACGGCGCGATCGTGCGGATCGCGGATCGCGCGAAACGGTCTGCGTGGGATGTCGCCGAGTTAGCCAAATGGGAGCAATTTCCACCGGCGATGCGTCTGGGGGCGGTGCGATTGCTTGCCGCCGATTTCGATAACAATGGTTTTCCGGATTTGCTCGTGTCTGGCCCGGATGCCAGCCGCGTTTGGCTGGGCGATGGAGCCGCCGGCGCGTTCAGTCCCCTTAGAGCCGAATTGCCGGGCAACCTATTCGCCGCCGCCGATCTCGAGGGCAAGGGGCGGCTCGATCTCGTGGGCGTGGATCGTGACGGTCGGCCGACGCGATGGATCAACAACGGCACCAAGGATTACCACTGGCAAGTGGTCCGCCCCTTGGCCCTGAGCTTGAAGGGCGACAATCGGATCAACTCGTTCGGCCTCGGCGGCGAAGTGGAAGTGCGCAGCGGCACGTTTTTCTTGAAACAGCCGATTGCCGCGCCCGTCGTGCATTTCGGATTAGGAAATCGTCCCCGCGCCGACGTGATCCGCATTCAGTGGCCCAACGGCACTTCGCAGGTCGAATTCAGTCCGCCAGTCGATGCAACGCTCGAATCCCAACAGCGGCTGAAGGGATCATGTCCGTTCCTATACGCTTGGAATGGCCAGCGGATTGCCTTCGTCACCGATTTCATGTGGAACACGGCACTGGGAATGCGCGTCAACACCGCGGCTAACGGCCCAACGACGGAATGGGTGAAGATTCGCGGCGATCAACTCGTGCCGCGCGATGGGTTCTATGAAATCCGGGTGAACGCCAATCTTTGGGAAACGTATTATTTCGACCATCTCTCGCTGATGGTCATGGATCATCCCGACGGGACGGAGATGTTCGTCGACGAGCGATATTCGCCGACGTCGACCGGGCCGACGATGCATCTCACCGAGCCGCCGCGCCCAATTTCTCGTGCCCGCGATCAACTTGGAAACGACGTCACCGATTTGGTTGCGGCCGTGGATGGAAAATACGTCCACGATTTCGAGCGCGGCATTTATCAAGGACTTGCCGCCGAGCATTGGGTCGAAGTGGAACTTCCAACCGTCGCGCCCGGCGACGGCCCGCTCTACCTGTTAGCTACCGGCTTTATTCATCCGACCGACAGCTCGATCAACTTCGCTCTCGCGCAGGGGCGGCACGAACTGCTGCACGGGCTGGTGCTGGAAACCCCCGACGACAAGGGGGGCTGGAAGGTCGTCTCCGACACGCTCGGCTTCGTTGCCGGCAAGAATAAGACGATGGTGGTCCGCTTGGATGGAATCGACGGACCAGGAGTTCCGCACCGCTTCCGGCTGCGAACCAACATGGAGATCTATTGGGATGCGATCCAAATCGCACACGGACGAGACGATTCACCCACCACGAAAACCCGTCTCCTGGCGGAAAACGCCGATTTGCGATACCGTGGAATTCTGGAGATGACCCAAGCCGATCGCAGTTCCCCCGAGTTGCCGAACTACGATCGGATCGTCGCTCACGGACAATACTGGCGCGACCTCATCGGTTTTCACACGCGCTACGGCGACGTGCGCGAACTGCTTGAGAAGATCGACGACCGCTACGTAATTTTTTGCGGAGGAGACGAAGTCGTGCTGCGGTTCAAAGCCCCTGCCGAGCCGCCGCCAAAATGGAAGCGGGACTTCGTCTGGGTGTCTGACGGCTGGGTCAAGGATGGCGACTTGAACACGCGCTTCGGGAAGACGGTGCTGCCGCTGCCGAGCCACGGTGCGAAATCGTATGACGTGCCTCCCGGTCGCTTGGAAGACGATCCGGTTTACCAGCAACATCCGGCGGATTGGCAGAGCTACCACACGCGATACGTGACGCCGGATCTTTACGAGCGGGGTCTCCGCGGATCGCGCCGCCCCGACGCAACTCCCGCGGGTCCACAGCCATGAGTCGGGCTTGGAAGCAGATCATCCTCGGCGTCATGCTCGTCGGCCTGCTGGGCATTGCGGCGATCCAAGGATCCGGTGGGATCGCGCAGTTCTGGGCTCGCCTGACCGGACGAGCCGACTCCATTGCAGCGCAGCCTCTCGAAGATGCGGAATCATTGCGGCGCTACGGATTTCACTTGACCGAATGCGCGAAAAAATGCGGAATCGATTTCGTCCACGAAGCGCCAACTCTCGATTCGAAGCTCGCCCACATCATGCCCATCGTCGCCTCGATGGGCGCCGGAGTTTCCGTCGTCGACTTCGACGGCGACGGATTGCTCGACATTTATGTCGTCACGAGCAAGGAAGGCGGAAAGAACCGCCTATATCACAATCGGGGCGACGGCACCTTCGAGGATGTGGCCGAAGCGATGGGGGTCGCCGATTTGAATCGGCCCGGCACCGGCGTTTGCACGGGGGCCGTCTGGGCTGACTACGACAACGACGGCTGGCCGGATTTGCTGGTGTACAAATGGGGACGACCCGAGCTGTTCCACAACAAGCAAGGGAAGGGCTTCGAGCGGGTCACCGACAAGGCCGGTTTGCCCGCCTGGATCAACGCGAACTCCGCCTGCTGGCTAGATTACAACCGCGACGGCTTGCCCGATTTGTTCATCGCTGGTTATTGGCCCGACGACGTGAATCTGTGGGATTTGAAAACCACGCGGATGATGCCGGAATCGTTCGAGTACGCGAAGAACGGGGGCCGCAAGTATCTGCTTCGCAATCGCGGCGACGGCACCTTCGAGGATGTGACGGAGCGCGTCGGCATCAAGAGCACGCGCTGGACGCTCGGCGTCGCGGCAGCCGATCTCTGCGGCACGGGGTATCCGGATTTGGTGCTTGCCAACGATTACGGCGTTTCCGAATTCTACGCCAATAAGGGAGGCGAGCGATTCGAAGAGGTCGGCTATGAAACGGGCATCGGCGTCGCTCCCAAGAGCGGCATGAGCGTCAGCTTCGGCGACGTACTGAATCAGGGAGAGTTAGACCTCTATATCTCGAACATTACCGAGGCGGGAAATCTGGTGCAGGGGAACAATCTGTGGGTACCGGTCGGACAAACCAGCCAGGGCCTGCCGCGCTATCTCAATCAGGCAGCGACTCTCAATGTCGAGCGCGGCGGCTGGAGCTGGGGCGCCAAATTCGGAGACCTGAACAACGACGGACAGCTCGATCTCTATCTCACCAACGGCTACATCTCGGCCAACAAGGGTGAGAGCTATTGGTATGACTACGGCAAGATCGCCGGCGGCTTGAAAGGTCTGATCGGCGACGCGAGCCTCTGGCCGCCAATCGGTCAGCAAAGCTTGGCTGGCCGGCAAGCGAAATGCCTCTGGCTCAATAAGGGGGGCGATTTTACGGACGTCGCCGCCGCCGTGGGCGCCGTCGATCGATTCGACGGCCGGGCGGTCGTGCTCGCCGACCTGTTTAATCGTGGCCTGCTCGACGTGCTCGTCGTCAACCAAAAGGGACCGCTGCTTCTCTACAAAAACACGGTCGCCGCCGGCCGGGATTGGGTGCAATTCGAGCTTCACGGCGGGGCACGACCAAACGGCGAAAGCGGCCCAAACAGTGAACACCGCTGGAGCAACCGCGACGCCATCGGGGCGAAGGTTCGACTATACTGGAGCCAGGGCCGCGAGGGGCCGGTTCAACGGCAACTGCAAGTGGTGACTGCGGGAGACGGCTTCGCCTCGCAAGGCATGCGGCGCTTGCATTTCGGCTTGGGACCCGACGCTCGTATTGAAAAGGCGGAGATCCAATGGCCGTCGGGTCGAAGCCAGACGATTGTCGCCCCCAAAGTCAACATGCTTCACAAGATCGACGAGCCTGCATCATGAGCGCGGAAATCGCTGGCGCTTCGAAATCCCCGACGATCGCCCCGCCTCTCAGCACTCATCCGTTCGGATTGCGCGGCGCGCTGGCGCGGATTGCGGCCACCGTGGTTCTCGTCGGAGGCTACTATTGGGTCCGCGAGCCGCTGCGGCATTGGATGATCGATGTCTACGGCCGAATCACCGGCGAGGCGCTCGAGCCGACCACGCCGAATGTGATCGGGGCGATCGCTCTGTTGATCTCGCTGGTGCTTGTGTGGCGGAAGATTGTGCTCCGCGACCCGCGTTTCCACGCGCCGCTGTTGGCGACGACGATCTTGGTGCTGGGGGACGCTGCCTACAATATTTTGGAGACGCATCCCGCTCCGCCGTGGCTGGCCTCGCTTACCGGGGGCGTCGTGACCGAGTATTCGCCCGCAGCGCTGGCCGTCATAACGACGATCCTCGCGGAACTTTTCCTCGGCCGGTTCTTTTGGGGCAAATGGCCGCATCTGGCCAGCGCTTATATTTCAGGGATCAGTGTCGGCATCTTGATCAAGTCGTCGCTGCTGTGGCCGTTCGTCGTGTGCGGGCTGATTTCGATCGTCTCGAAGTATGTGTTGCGGATCGGCAACCGGCACATTTGGAATCCATCGAATTTCGGCGTCACGATGATGCTGTTCTTGGCGCCGGCTTATGTCGCCACTCTGACGGTGCAAGCTGGAAACAATGGCTGGTCCGTGGCCGCGGTTTGGTTGATGGGCGGACTCATCATGTATCGGCTCGGCCGTTTCCATATCCCGTTGGCCTTCATGCTGACCTTCGTGCCGCTGGCATTTTTGCGCGCCGCGATTACCCACCATCCTTGGCAGGCCGAAATCGCTCCGATCACCAGCCCGATGTTCCAATTGTACATGTTCTTCATGATCACCGATCCGAAGACGACGACCAAATATCGCTGGAGCCAGATTCTGGTCGCGATGCTGGTCGCGATCGTCGAGACCGCGCTGCGGCTGGCCTTCAAGGACATCCATTCGCTCTACCACGCCCTGTTCATCGTCGGCCCGACGACGAACCTACTGGAGATCTATTTGCTGCGTTCGCCTACGTTGCCGGGCCGTAGTCGTCCACCAGCGTCAGATTCAGGGGCCCCAGCGGCTCCGGGCCGGGCAGAATCCAAATCTCGCCGTAGAGATCGTTCTGCTCCACTCGAGCATGATGATGACGAACCAATTCCAGGATCGCCAGGAACAGGCCCACGACGATCGACTTATGGCGATGCGGGCGAAACAATTCGCTGAAGGCCAGTTGCCCGCGTTCGACGAGCTGGGAGTGAATCTGGGCCATGTAGACGTGGATCGGCGTGTCGTCGTAAACGATGCTCGAAGGTTGGGCCGCCTCCTTTTCGCGGAGGATGCGGCCGAAGGCGCTGACCAGGTCCCACAACTCGACCTCGCGGATCGGCTCATCCGCCGGGTCGCGGCTGCGCTCGGCCAAGTCGCTCGCCAGCCGCGGATAGCGCTGTTGCCAATCGCGGCTACGCTCTTCGAGGATCGTCGCGGCATCTTTGAACCGCTTGTACTCCAGCAGCCGCTCGACCAGCTCGCGCCGCGGGTCTTCCAGCGGGTCTTCGATCTCTTCGCTCCGCGGCAGCACCATGCGCGATTTGATCTCGACGAGCGTGCTGGCTACGTCGAGAAAAT
This sequence comes from Pirellulales bacterium, assembly GCA_035939775.1. Lineage (NCBI taxonomy): Bacteria > Pseudomonadati > Planctomycetota > Planctomycetia > Pirellulales > Pirellulales bacterium. The sequence goes on from DASZFO010000030.1 coordinate 19,950, forward strand.
CCCCGACCGAATCGACATCCAATTGCTCGAGCACCGCCAGGTACGCCAGAAACTGGTCGGTGATCGGCGCGACCGGAATTTCGGTGATCTCCACCTCGTGCTTCCGCACCAGGTAGAGCAACAGATCGAGCGGGCCGCGGAAAATATCGAGATCGACGAGGAAATCCATACTCTAAGAAAAAGGGGACATTCTACTTTTTCCGTGCGGCGGTTTCCGCGGTGCACGCAGCCGAAAAAGTAGAATGCCCCCTTTTTCTCGCTCCTTGGTCCGCGGGCGTTCCAGGTGGCAAAACCTCGCCAATAGGATCAAATTCGTCGATCGTCAGGGGCGACTTGAAATGCCAGCGGCGGCGGTCGAACCGGTTGCCCAGCTTGGCCCATTTGCCGGAAAACTGGGGGATTCACCCAAACCTGCGAACAAAAACGTTTGGCGCGCGAATTTCATCGCGTTATAATCTTTTCGGGGGGTTCCCCTCATCGAAACGAAACACAGGGAGCATTTCGCTAAAGACATCCCGTTCGGGATGCTTCAGGATTCGGACAATCCTGCACCACATCGGCTAAGCGGCTGACAGCGGAGAGGCTGATCGAGTCGAAAGCGAGGGGTGCGATGGTGCCGATTAAAGACAAAGCCGGCAAAGTGCTCCTGAACGTCAAGGGGGACTCGCTCGTTGGCGCCAATCTGTCGGGCGCCAAGCTCGAACAAGCCGATCTCGCCGGCGCCGATCTCTCCGGCACCTCGATGAACAATACCGACCTGCGTGGCGCCGATCTGAGCGGCGCGAATCTCACCAAGGCCATGATGAAGGGAGTATGTCTGGAGGGCGCCTTTCTCATCGGCGCCCGAGGCACGAAGGTCGATCTGGGCGAGGCCATTCTTCACGGGGCAAACCTCCGAAAAGTGCAACTGCAGGGCGCTAAACTGCGCTTGGCCAAGTTGCAAGGGGCCGATGCCGAAGAGGCCGACTTCTCCGGAGCCGATCTGAGCCTGGCCGACTTGCGCGCCAATTTCTACCGGGCGAACCTCTCTCATACGGATCTTCGCGGCGCGAATCTGAGCGGCGCGAATCTCATGGAGGCCGACCTCGAGCAGGCCAACATGCTCAACGCGAATCTGAGCTGTGTCCGAATGGCCCGCGCTAAGATCAACGGCGCGGTCGACTCCCGTGGCCGCCGTCTGGGAGGAGCCAAAGTGCCCGTAATCAAGGCCCGCCCCTGGTGGCAGCTTTGGGGCTGATCGTCGGCCGTTTCTTGTGTAGGGTGCGTCGAGCGCAGCGCTGACGCACCGGATCAGCCAGCCGAATTCCGGCGAATCTTGCTGCCAGCACTCGGACCATTGCACACGCCCGCTCGAATCCTCGCGCTGGCGCGGCTATCATGGACGTGTCGCACGCCGCCGACCACTCAACGGGAGCCGAACCTTGTCGCACGATCGCCTCTGGGCGCCTTGGAGATTGGATTACATCGTAGGCAAAGATCCGCCTTCGACGGACCCGTCGCGCGAACTCGCTTGGCTTGCCGGCGCCGATCCGCACTGTTTTCTGTGCCGCGGCGCAGCCGACTCCGACGATCGGGCCAACCTGGTCGTCGCCCGCGGACCGTGGACGATCGTCGTCCTCAATCGGTATCCGTATAACAACGGGCATCTGCTCGTCGCGCCGCTTGAGCATTTGGCGACGCTCGAGACACTGACCCCCGAATTACAATTGGAGATCATGCAAACGATCGCGCGCTACACGGAATTGCTTGCGCGGCTGATGCATGCCGAGGGGTTCAACATCGGGCTAAACCTCGGCCGCGTCGCCGGGGCCGGCCTGCCGGGGCACCTGCATTGGCACATCGTGCCGCGGTGGAGTGGCGACACGAACTTCATGCCGGTTGTCGCCGATCTCCGCGTCATCCCGCAGTCGCTCGATTCCCTGCTGGAGCTATTGCACGGTGCTGGAGGGGCGAGGGGCGAGTGACGCGCGGGGTGCCACTGCTGGCTTGTCCAGCAGTGAGCCGCGCCCATCGCTTGAATCCCGCATACGCAGAATCCGACATTTTAAGGAGTATCAACGATCAAGCATCTGCTAGAGTCCATCACTGCTGGACAAGCCAGCGGTGTGCCACCCCAACCGAGTCCCGAGTCCGATGCCCTCTTCCGGTTCTTCTGCATTTGCCGAACGCGAGGCGATGCTACTCGCGCCGTACGCGATGCACAGCGTTGACTCGGCAGGCCGAAAGCATCCCGAGCCGCCGCATGCTTATCGTGCGCCGTTTGCTCGCGATCGCGACCGGATCATTCACAGCGCCGCGTATCGGCGGCTGAGCTACAAGACGCAAGTCTTCACGGGAGAACTCGGCGATTACCATCGCAGCCGGTTGACGCACACGCTCGAGGTGAGTCTCATCGCCCGCACGCTCGGCCGGACCCTGCGCCTGAACGAGGATCTGGTCGAGGCGCTGGCCGTGCAGCACGACATCGGCCATCCGCCGTTCGGCCACTCGGGAGAAGAGACGCTCGATGAATGTCTGCGGACTGTCGGCGGCTTTAGCCACAACCGCCAAGCGCTGCGGATCGTCGAGCAGCTCGAGCGCCGCTATCCAACCTTCCCCGGCTTGAATCTGTCGCGCGAAGTGCTCGCAGGGCAAGCCGCTCGTGCGGAGAAGACGACCGAAAGCCTATCCGAAAGCGGCAGGGGACTGTCCCCTTTTGTGTCCGCCGCGGCGGATTCGATGGAAGCGGGACAAAAGGGGACTGTCTCCCTCTCCGCAGGCGGTACTCGGATAGGCGCCGAGTCGCGGCGACCGTTGCTGGAGACTCAAGTCGTCGACGCGGCAGACAGCGTCGCCTACGACACGCACGACGCCGACGACGCGATGGAATTGGGTCTGCTCGCGCTCGACGATTTGCTGGAAGTCCCCTTATGGCGCGAAGCGGCGCGCCGCGTGAACGAGCAGTACGCGGGGCTGGCCGGCCCCGAGCTGCGCCGCGCTGTGCTGCACGAGCTGATCGATTGGCAAGCCGGCGACTTGCTTGCCGAGAGCCAAAAGCAGCTCGGCGAATTGAAGATCGACAGCGTCGAAGCGGTCCGCCGCGCGCCGGTCGCGATCCGGCACAGCGCCGAACTCGCCGACTTGAAATCGGATTTGGAAGCGATGCTGCACGATCGGGTCTATCGTCATCCGCAAGTGCTCGAGATGCGCGCCCATGCTCAAGCCCGGCTCGAGGAAATGTTCAATGGATATTTGCAGCGCCCGGAATTGCTTCCCGAAGGTTTTCTCGCTCGCGCCGCGAGCACCGGCTTGCTGAGAACAGTGGGCGACTACCTCGCCGGCATGACCGACCGCTTCGCCCTGCGCGAGCACGCCCGGCTTTTTGCTTCGGCCTGAAGAATGGCACGATTATCCGCTGCACGAATTCGATCTGACCAGCGCTTTCTCATGGGAACTGAATCCCTCGCCTACCGCACGGTCCAACGGCAGGTTGAAAACTACAATCGCGAGTCCAACGATTTGATGCAGGCGCATCAGGAAGCGATGGACTGTCGAGATTGCGAAGCGTTTCTCCAGCTCGGCATCGACGCAATTCAACGGATCGTTCGCGCGGATCGAGTGATTCGCAAGGCGATCTATGACGGCGTGATGGAATACGACGCCAAGATTGACGACGGAATCCGTCGCTCGTGCCAGGCATGGCTCTCTCCGTGCCAATTCGCCGAGAAATGGATTATTGAGCAGCAGGCGCGCGGTCATCAAATTGCTAACGTTGACGATTTTCGGGAGTGCAGCGAAGAAATGCGGGCGATCGTCGAGGCGCAGAATCAGAGGGAAGGAGAACCTTTGCCTGCCGCGATCATGGAGCTTCGCGATAAGGCCATCGACGAGCAGGTGAATAGCGAAACTTCCGAGTTCGTTTAGGGAAAGAAATCGCACGGCGCGGAGCTTCCGCGAGCAAGATGTTGCGCGGACGGGGCGGGTTGTCTGCGGTCTGAAAGACCGGCGGAGCCAAGCCCAGGGCGCAGCGACGTTCTCCGCAAGGAGAACGGAGCGGAACCCCGGGATAGCCAAAGCCGCTCGCGCGCCGCCGGCCTGAAGGGCCGCAGGAGACGACGCCCAGCGGACCGCATGGCGAGACCAATGCGAGACTTCCATCGCCCTTACAGGGCTAAGCCGACTTTGGGAATCGCAAACCCAGGGCGTCGCTTGCCCGCCCTAGCGGCCGGCCTCACTGCGCCCTGGGCTGGGCTCCGTCGGCCTTTCAGGCCAAGGAATGAAGTCCGCCGCCGCAAGAACCAAGCGCACTCGATTATCGTCCGGCACACGCTGCGGAGCTAGCTCATCCGCTTTGTTCACTCAGTCAAAATGTTGCACTTCGGCAACGCTTTCTGAAGGTTCGCAACTCCCGCCCCGGTCACGTGGGTTTTTCCAAGATTCAATGTTTGGAGTTGGGCCAACCCTTTAAGGCTTTCGAGTCCAGCGTCGGTGATGTTGGTTCCATGCAGAACCAGCTCTTGAAGTTGGGTCATCCCTTTGAGGTGTTCCAATCCAGCGTCGGTGATGTCTGTCCGAGCAAGCCAAAGCCATTCGAGTTGGGTCAATGATTCGAGATTTGCCAGTCCAGCGTCGGTGATCTTCATATCCATCAACAGCAGGCCTTTTAGATTGGTCATCCCTTTCAGGTGCATCAATCCATTGTCAGTGACTTTGGTTGCACAAAGTGACAGTTCTCGGAGTTGGGTCAACCGCTTGAGGCGGATTAGCCCGATGTCGCTGACCGCGGTTTCGTTGAGACGCAGCTCTTGGAGCTTGCTCAAGCCAGTAAGGTGTTCCAATCCATCATCGGTGACCTTAGTTCCACTTAGCTCGAGGTAGTCGAGATTGATCAACCCCTCGAGACGCGCTAAGTCGGCGTCGGTGACATTGGATCCGTCGAGCCTCAGCATATGGAGCTGTGTCAGCGGTTCGACGCATTCGATTCGTGGTTTGGCGACATTTCGAAGGAGTACAACGGACACGTCGCTGAAGAGATTCTCCCCGAGCAACTTTCGTAGCCACTCCGGTCCGGGTGGATCGTGATTTGGGTTGCCTCGGTCCAACTCGTAGTCGTAATATGCGTTGCCGCGCAGTTTGATGATCGCCTCCACCGCTTCGCGCTCTTTGCGTTTTTTCTCGATCCTGCTTCCCAGCCACCCGCACGCAACGGCGCAAATCATCGTGAAAATCAAGAGCGATCGTAGGCTGAATTGAAACCAGCGACGACGACGGGTGTTTTTCCGTGGAGCGTGCGAATCGCCATTCGATGCGTTGTCCATCATCCCTGCATTGTAGCCCTGCGGGCCTGAGAAAGCCGCATCGTTTGGTCTGCCCCTAGAAATTGTGCCAGCGGTTCGGATATAGTCTCGTGAGTTGAGCGGTATCCGCGGAGCCTGATTAGACACAGGTATCTCAAGAGCCCGCCGTCGGACGATTGTCCGGCGGCGGGCTTTTTTCGTTTTTCGAGCATCTGACAAATCCGCGGGACGAAGGGGACAGTTTCCTTTTGCTGCGCGGACTTCACAAAAGGGGACAGTCCCCAGGGAGGTTGATATGAAGTTTTTCGAATGGCTGTTGGCCAACAAAGACGCGTTGCTGGCGATCGTCGCGCAGTTGGAAACCATTTTCGGCGGCAGTCCCGCGCCGGCGCCCGCAACTGGTCGGATGTCGGCGCTCGACCTGCGTGAAGGGGTCGAATCGGTCGCGGCGGCGCAAGGCATCGACCTGGCGAGCATTCAAGCGTTCATCGCGGCCGTGCAGAAATGGCTGCCGGTGATTGAAGCGATCTTCGCGCAATTTGAGCAGAAGTGATGAGCGAGGTCGGAGTTCGGACATCGGAATATCGGCTTCCGAATCCAACTCCGGCGTCCGGCATTGGCCGACTGCGCTGGCCATTGCCACCCGACGACTGCGCTGGCCAGTTGGCCGAAATGACCACACGCGCTTCGGTTCGCAAGCGAACCGGCTAACGAACAACCTCCGATCTCCTGCCCACCCCAAACGTGGTGCCTGACATGAAACTTGGCAAGCTGCCTCCGAAGCACGATGTTCGCACGCTGCACTTCGGGCGATACAACCGGGCGTTGCCGCCGGTTCCGGCAAGTTGCGACTACTCGGCGAAAGTTCCCGCCTGGCCGATGCTGGGCAACGATCAATATGGCGATTGCACGTTCGCCGGCGCGGCTCATTTGAGCCAGTGCTGGGCCGACAACGCGGGCGATCCGTTTCTGCCGGCCGACCGCGATATCGTCGCCGAGTATCTCAGCTTCACCGGCGGCCAAGACACCGGCTGCGTCGAGTTGGACGTGCTCAAGAAATGGCGGGCCGATGGGATTGTCGGCCACAAGATCGGAGCTTTCGCCGCGCTCGCTCAGGCGGAGCACGAGCAAGTGATGCAGGCCGTCTATCTGTTCGGCGGGGCATATCTCGGAGTGGCGATGCCGCTTTCCGCTCAGAATCAGGCCGTGTGGGACGTGCCGCCGCTGGGGCCGATCGGCCGAGGCTCGCCCGGCTGCTGGGGCGGGCATTGCGTCTCGGCTGTGGCGTACAACTTGACCGGGCCGATCGTCGTCACTTGGGGCCAGCTCGTGCAAATGACGTGGGCGTTTTACGACGCCTACGTCGACGAAGCCTACGCGATTCTGTCACAAGACTTCCTGAGCGACGCGTATATCGCTCCCAACGGATTTGATATTCAATCGCTCGCGGCCGACTTGGCGCTCGTCGGGCAGATGGAATCGCCACCGATGCCGCTGCCGACTCCTCCTACTCCGCCGCCGCCAGCGCCACCCGCGCCTCCACCGCCAGCGCCGCAACCGGGTCCGCCCGTCGCTCTTCCGCCAATTCAACCGACCGAGCGACTCGGGCATTTGTTTTGGGCCGAAAATGCCTTCGGATGGTACACGAAATCCTAAGTACGAAGTGCGAAGGTCAAAGCACGAAACAGATTGACCTTTCGTCCGCTTCGCAATTCAGATTCTCAATCCCCCACTTCGTCCTTGGTACATCGCACTTCGTACGTGATATGAAACGCCTATCGGTTCTCCTCGCCGTTGTTGTCGCCCTCTGCGGCTCGCTTTATGCGCAGACGCCGGCCAGCGAGCTACACGCGGCGGTGGCTGATATCGAGCGGTTGCCCGCCGTGGTCCGGCTTGGCGTGCGGTACTTGTCGCTCTATGCGATCCCGGCCGAGCGGCGCGCGGAGGCCCAGCGCGTCGTGAGTTACACGCTCAACGCGCTCAGCCGCACGCGGACCGTCACGCCGCCAACTGCGGTGTCGCCGACGTTGCTGCGGTTTTCGATCTCGAACTACATCGCCGATCGCCCTGAGTTCGACGCCTGGTCGGCCGCGTGGGAGAAGCTGGTCGAAGCCGATCCGTATTGGCACCTCCGTACGGAGATTCTGGCTGCGAGCGGGCCGAACAGACCCGCGAACCAAGCGCCCAGCGGCCGGCCGGCGACTTTGATCGTCACTGTCGACGGCGGCTGGCTGAACCTCGACGATTCCGCCAAGCTCCGCGCCTACTCGGGCAGCGCTGGCGCCATTTTGCGGGCCGACGATTTCGTGGCGCGCGCGACCGCGACGCCGAATTACTACGCCTTCGCCGGCATTCCGGCGACCGAAACCGAGTTTCTCAAATCGCTTGGCGTCGATTCGGCGACCATCGATCGGCTCCGGGCGAATGCCGGCGCGAACCTGCTGATCTCCGCCGTCACGCAGAAGCCGCGGCGCGTGGTCTGGTCGCAAGGGCCGCTGGGGGGCGTTTACGAAACGCTCGATGTCGCGCGAGTCGATGCCGAGCGCGATCCGATTCGCCGCCCGCTCTCCGCCGACGGAGTGAATCTGAAATACGACGCGGGGGAATGGTTCGCCGTCGCGCCGAACGGCCTATGGCGCGTCGCCTTGTATGACGCGGTCGGCAAGCTGCAACAATCCGTTCCCGACAAAATCGCCAAAGACACCAGCGACCTGCACGGCGACGGAATAGTCACGCCGATGATCTCCTGCATCCGCTGCCACACCGAGAGCGGCTTGCGGCCGTTGCGCGACGATCAAACCCGCCTGCTCTCGACGGGCCGAGTCGATCTACGGAGCTACGACGCCGCGATCGTTCAGCGGGCGGCCGAGTTTTACGACGAGCCGCGGTTGCAGCGGCAGATGGCGTTCGACCGCGAAACCTACGCCCAAGCGGTCGCCCGCGCCGCCGAGTTGAAGCCCGAGGATCTGGCTGAAGCGCTGGCCCGTGCGGTTCGCGAGTTCGCATACTTGCCGGTCAGCCGCGAGCAGGCCGCCCGCGAACTCGGGATTCCCGAAGCACGTTTCATCGATTCACTTGGCGTTTCGCACGATCCGATCATCCTTACGCTTGTCGAAGGGCGGCCCGTGCTTCGCGGGCAATGGGAAAGCAGTTTCGCCGAGGCAGCGACGCTAGCGCGAAGTGACAAGTGACAAGTGACAAGTGACAAGTGACAAGTGGCAAGTGGCAAGTGACAAGGAACTGAGGACTGCTATGAAAGTGTTTACGCCGTTCAAGCTCGTGGCGCTGACCGTGCCGATCCTGGCCTCCGGCCTCTGGCCTCTGGTCTCTGCCGCGGCCGCATGCCGCGTGAAGACGGAGGCGATTGTTACGAACGTGGTGGCGGTGCCAGTGGCGGTGGCGGTCGGCGTGCCGGTGGCCGAGGCCGCTCCATATTACTACAGCTACCAAGCCGTCGCTCCGCAGCCGATGCCGCTCGGGCGGAACGACGCCGAAATCGAGGCGATCGCGGCAAAGGTCGTCGAGAAGCTGAGGGAGCCAAACGCTATTGCTTCATCGGCGCCAGTCCCGGCGACTACGCAGCCCCAACCGAGCCGATCTATCGCGGCCTCGTCGCTCGTCGCGCAGAAATGCGCGGCGTGTCATTCGGGCAGCGCGCCCAAGGCGAATCTCTCGCTTGAGAATATCGGCGCTTTGAATTGTGATACGCGGCTCAAAGCGGTGCGGGCCGTGCTCTCCGAAAAAATGCCGAAAGGCGGCCCGCGGTTGA
>DASZFO010000031.1 GCA_035939775.1 Pirellulales bacterium
CGCAAAAGGAGTCGCATGATCTGCATAACGAGACTCACACCGAATACCGCTGGGGGCCAATACACCATGCCTAATCGTCAGACATTGCCATTATAGCACGTGCGATCCTCGTGCCCCGGCACTCGCGCCGCTGATTGGCACAGTTCGGCCAGTTGCCAATCGCCGCGAATCTGGCACAATGACGCAAACAAGTACGAAGTTCGAACTACAAACTGCGAAAGCCAGCGGCCAGAATTCTTTCGTGTTTTGTACTTCGTACTTTTCATTTCGTACTTCAGATAAGGAGCATTGCATGACGCGCCCCGTTACTTTGTTCACCGGTCAATGGGCCGATCTCACCATCGACGACCTGGCCCGCAAGGCGAGTGAGTTTGGCTATCAAGGTCTCGAGTTGGCCTGCTGGGGAGATCATTTCGAAGTCGATAAGGCTTTGGCCGACGACGGCTATTGCGCGGCGAAACGCGACCTCTTGGAGCGCTACGATCTGCAAGTGTTCGCGATCAGCAACCATTTGGTCGGCCAGGCGGTGCTCGATCCGATCGACGAGCGGCACAAGTCCATCTTGCCGAAATATGTGTGGGGCGATGGCGATCCGGCCGGCGTCAATCGCCGCGCCGCGGAGGAGATGAAAAACACAGCCCGCGCGGCCCAGAAACTCGGCGTGCCGGTCGTCAACGGATTCACCGGCTCGAGCATCTGGCATCTTAACTATTCGTTTCCGCCCGTGCCGCAGACGATGATCGACGCGGGCTTCGAGCTGCTCGCCGAGCGCTGGAACCCGATTCTGGACGTGTTCGGCCAATGCGGCGTGAAGTTCGCCTTGGAAGTTCACCCAACCGAGATCGCGTTCGACATTTACACGGCCCAGCGAGCGCTCGAAGCCCTCGACCGCCGCGAGGAGTTCGGATTCAACTTCGACCCGAGCCACCTGCTCTGGCAGGGAGTCGATCCGGTCGAATTCATCCGCGCGTTCCACGACCGCATCTACCACATGCATGTTAAAGACGCGATCGTCACCCTGAACGGCAAGAGCGGGATTCTGGCGAGCCATCTCAATTTTGGCGATCCGCGCCGCGGTTGGGATTTCCGCTCGCCGGGCCGCGGGGGAGTCGATTTCGAGGAGATCATTCGGGCGCTGAACCAGGCCGGCTACGACGGCCCGCTCTCCGTTGAATGGGAAGATTGCGGCATGGACCGCGAGCACGGCGCGAAGGAAGCCTGCGAATTCGTCCAGCGGCTCGATTTCACGCCGAGCAACGTGCAGTTCGACGCGGCCTTCGCCGAGAGTTGACGCCGTGTTTTCCGGTTCTGAAATCGCCGATTTGCTCGCTGAACTAAAGGTGACTCACGTCATCTGGCTGCCAGACTCGGGTCTGGGGGCGTGGGAAAATGCGCTGGAGGAGTCGAGCGCGTTTCAATTGATTCGAGTCTCGCGCGAGTCCGAGGCCTGGGCCATCGCGGCAGGGCTGGACATCGGCGGCGCGCGGCCGATGGTGATCATGCAAACGACCGGCCTTTTCGACTCGGGCGATTCATTCCGCAATGCGCTCTTCGACCTCGGCCGGCCGCTGTTCGCGATCGTCGGCCATCGCAGCTATTTGATTGAGAACTCCGCCGACACGGCGAAGCATTTCGCCGAGCCGATCCTGCGGGCGTGGGAAATTGATTACGTGTTGCTGGCCCGCCCTGACGAGCTGCCGCGAATGGGCGAGCACTATCGGGCCAGCCGAGCCGCCGGCAAGCCGGGCATTGCACTCGTGGCCGAAGGACGAATGTAGGCGGGATAGTTCGCGTGTTGCATCACTCCCTCTCCCTCTGGGAGAGGGCTGGGGTGAGGGGAACAACCAATGGACGAGACCACGCCGTATGCCTCGGACGAACCTTCTCGCATGCCCTTGGTTCCCGCGCTGGAAGTCATCCGCCAACTGCGGACCGATCAAATTGTCGTCACGACAATGGGCACCGCCCGCGAATGGCCGCGGATTTCCAACCATCCGCTCGATTTCCATTACATCCCCTCGGCGATGGGCCAATCGCCGTCGATCGCGCTTGGGCTCGCGCTAGCGCAACTCCAGCGCGAGGTGATCGTCTTCACCGGCGATGGATCGCTCTTGATGAATCTCGGCTGTTTGGTGACGCTCGCGGCCTCGCGCGCGAAGAACCTCACGCTCATAGCGCTCGATAACGGCGTCTACGAAGTGACGGGCGGCCAAAAGACGGCGGGGCACATCGCCCGAGTCGATTTCGCCGGGCTTGCCACCGCTGCCGGGATCGAAAGCGTCGCCACATTTGACGACTTGATCGACTGGCAAAACGGCGCTGCCGCAGTCCTCAAGCTCCCCGGACCGCGGTTCATTTCTCTAATCGTCGAACCAATCCGCGGCGACTACTTCCTCGACGTTCCTGGGCCAATCCGCCCGCGGATCGAGCGGCTGCGGACGGCGCTGGGCATTTGATGCGAAGCATCGGAACCCACCCATTTGATTCACATTGCAGTTGCCCCGTTGGGGCTGCGGCTCTAGCCCAACGTTGCCGAGCAATCGTCCGGCCAGAGTTCGCGATCACGCTGGGGCATAACGCGTAATGCCCGGTACGCGGTCGAAATCGGCATCATTGCTCGCAAGGTGGCTCAGGCCATGAGCCTCCATAATTGCGACCACCAAAGCGTCGTTACTAAGTAGCCCGTGCAGCTGACTCAAATCCCCGGCGCGATTTACGTCTGCCCCTGTGACCTGAAAAACTTCAAGTCCGGCGGCAGTAATCTCTGTCAAGGCGGTACGGAATCGAGCCCAGAGTCATCGCGACTCCAAATCGTCAAATACGGGATCCTCAGCAATTTTCCGGAGTACCTCGGGGTCGCCCGTTCACCGCAGCAAGCCGGCGGTTTGTCGCATTCGGCCGGCCTTCGAGCGAACTGTCACTATGACACGCTCGTGCTCGTTGAGCGGCAGCGACTGATCGAGTTTGAGAACGCCGTTTTCGTATATGGCTTCGATTTCCAGCGACATGATTCAACTCCATCCAATCGTGCTTTGACCGCAATCAGATTATACTTCGCCGATCATGCAACCGCGACAGTATCATTTCTGGAGTTCCGCCCGTACGAATCACAATCGCAGGTATCCGCCGTCTTATAACAGTTCATCTAACTCCTCCACCAGCTTTCCAAAATGCTCGAGCGCCGTGTCCACCGGCTCGGGCTGCTCCATGTCCACTCCTGCGTCGCGCAGGAGATCGAGCGGCCATTTCGAGCAACCTCCTTTGAGGAAGCTCAAGTAATCGTCCAGCTCGCGCGGACCGCCGCCGGTGACGCGCTCCGATAAGGCGATCGCCGCGGAAAGACCGGTCGCATATTTATAAACATAAAACGCCCGATAAAAATGTGGAATACGGAAGCATTCCAGCGCCAGGCAGTCGTCGATCGCGAAATCGGGCCCGAAATACAGCTTCAGCAAGTCGCCGTACACGCTCTTGAACCGCTCCACTGTCAGCGGTTCGCCCGATTCGACCAGTGCATGGGCGATCTTCTCGAACTCGGCGAACATCGTTTGCCGGATGATCGTGCCGCGGATGGCGTCGATGTCGCGATTGATGAGATAGGCCCGCTGTTTGTCGCTCTTGGCTCGGGCCATCATGTGGCGGCTCAAGAGCTGCTCGTTGAAGGTGCTGGCCACCTCGGCCACGAAGATCGTGTAATTGTAATACTGATACGGCTGGCTCTTGGCCGCGAGGAAGGTGTGCATCGAGTGCCCTGCCTCGTGGGCCAGAGTAAAGACATGGTCAAGCACGTCGGGCTGATAGTTCATCATGATATAGGGGGCGCCGTTGTAAGTGCCGCTCGAGAAGGCGCCGCTCTGTTTGCCCTGATTCGGATAGCGATCGCACCAGCCGTCGTTCAGCCCGCGCTCGAGCACTCCGCAATAATCGCTGCCGAGCGGCTCGAGGGCGTCAACGACCACTTTCACGGCTTGGTTCCAGGTGTGCCGCGTGTCGAGTTCGCTGAGGATCGGCACGTAAGTGTCATAGTGATGGATCTCCGGGAGCCGCATCTTCCGCCGCCGAAATTCGTAGTAGCGATACAGCGCCGGCAAATGCCGATGCACCGACTCGACCAAGTTGTCGTACACCGCGACCGGCACATTGTCGGCAAACAGCGCGCTCTCGCGGGCGCTGGGGAACTCGCGGGCTTTGGCGTAGTACACGTCGCGCTGCATCGAGCCGCTGAGCGTCGCGGCCAAGGTATTCTCGTGGCCCTGGTATTGCGAATAGAACTGGTGAAAGGCCGTCTTCCGGATGCTCCGCTGCGGAGAGTGCAAGAATACGGAAAACGAAGAGGTGCTCAGCTCGACCGCCACTCCTTTCTCGTTCTTGAGCGTGCCGAATTTCAAATCGGCGTCGTTCAACTGCCGGAAGACGTGGTTCGAGGTCTCGGCCATCTCCGACTGCATGGCCAGCAACTTTTCCTCGGATTTGCCGAGCGTATGCGGCTTGTACCGGAGCAGCCGCTCGAGCGTCAACCGGTGCGGCGCCAATTCCGGGGCGGCGAGGAATTTCTTCATCTTCGCCGCCGGAATCGCCATGATCTCCGGGCGAATGTAGCTCCCCGCCTGGGCGGCGATGCTCGCCGCATGCTGAAACCGGCCGAGCATCCGCTGATAGGCGCTGTTGGCCATGTCTTCGGCCGTCTTCAAATGAGCATAGGTGCCAAGCCGCTCCCCGGTTCGATCGAACTGGAGGTCGAATTCCAGGCATGCCGCGAGCATTTTTGCGCTCTCGTCGAGCCGGCCGGCGAACTCGCCGTAGCGCGGAATCTCGGCCTCCCATTTCTTGAAGGCGGTTTCCCAATGTGCGTCGGATTTGAACAGACTGGATAGGTCCCAGCAATCAGACGGCTTGACGGCACTGCGCGGCGGAAGTTTTTTAACTTTGCTCATCGTGATCGATGCTCGCTGGAGTTAAAGGAAAACAGTCCCATTTGGAATACACGATCATATCCGCCAAACGGCCGCAGCCAAGCTACGATTGCCACGGGGCGAAAGGCCCTTCGCGAGTTGGCCGCCTCGTAAACGCTTGCGTTTCCCCATCGGCAGAGCGAAAATACAACGGAGGAAACCTTCGCGGCGCCGCTGGCCGTCATGCTTTCACCCTGGCAACACGGGAATCTTCGATGCAACGGAAACTGCCCGAACTCCTGCTGGCTACCGCTATCCTCGCCGTCGCGCTTGCCGGCCGCGCCCGCGCTCAGGAGGAAGAATCGGTCAAAGTCTACAATCAGGTCCAGGCCTCCGTCGTCTCGCTTGAGAACGTCGAAGGGCATGGCACCGGTATCGTTCTGGATAAATCGGGCCTGATCCTGACGAATGCCCATGTCGTCGCTTCGCCCCTGCCGTTTCACTGCCGTGCCGACGTGCGCAAAGGAGGCAAGCACGAGACCCTCACCTACAATAAGGTCACAATTATCGGCTTTCATCCTCAATTCGATCTGGCGTTGGTCCGGATCGACCCCAATGAGGTGAAAGGAACGCTCGACCCAGCCAAGATCGACCGCCGCAAGGGAATCCCCGGCCAGCGCGTCTACGTGATCGGCAATCCCAGTGGCGCCGGAGTTCAGTTGAGCAAGACCATCACCAGCGGCATCCTGAGCGGCGTCGATCGCGTGCTCGACGGCGTCAGCTATTATCAGGTCGATGCGGCGATCAATCCGGGCAATTCCGGCGGCCCGCTTTGCGACAAGAACGGCGAGGTGCTCGGCGTCGTCACGCTCAAAGTGAACGACAAGGAAAACATCGGCTTCGCCATTCCGCTCTTTGATCTCAAGTTGGACAATTTCGTTCCGCTCGCCCAGCGGAGGGCCGATCCTCAAGCGGCCAAGAAATTTCTCGACGCCGCCAACGTGGTCCGCGAGCGGGCGTCGCAGTTGATGAAAGCCCGCGGCAACAAGGACCCCGAGGCTCGCTATAATTTGGCCCTCGCCGCAACCTATTTTCACCGGGCCCTTTTGGAAAATCCGACGGACGACGGCATCTACTATCAGGTCGGGCTGCTGCTCCGAGCGCTCGACGCCAACGAAATTGCCGCCGCGTACCTCAACCAGGCGATCGAGCTGAATCCCTGGGGCGCGGCCAAGGGCCTCTACTTCTACGAGCTGGGCTTGGCGCTCGTCAAGCAAGATAAGAAGACGGCGGCCCGCGCGGCCTGGACCGAGGAAGTCTGCAAGTATCCTAAAGAGGCCGCGCTGGCGTGGGAAGCTCTCGCCGTGTTCTTCGCCAACGATAAGCAGCCATATCAAGCGGCATATCACGCCGCGGTCGCGATGCACATCGGAGGAATAGGCATCCGGGCCGACTTGCTCAGGAAGCTCTACGACGACAACCGCAAGCTGCTAACTGCCGCCGACGCCCAGCGGCTTACTGATGCCGAAGCCAAGATCGACGAAGAATTGGCCCGCATCCAGGCCTTCGCCGATCAACGGCACGCGAAAGGAGACAAATTCCTAACTCGCGACTGCGCCGATCTAATCGCTCAAGGCGGTTCGCGCTCCGCGCCGGACAAGACCGCCGTCGCTCACTCGGCCGCGCAGCCCGCCGGAGTTCCAGACAAGGCCGAAGCGTCCGCCGACACCGGCAAGCCAGAAATGGACCTGGCCATTCCCGCCGGCTCGCACGATCTGCTGGCACGTGTGAGCGTGAAGCGCGACGCGATCAACGGCGTTTGGAAGTTCGACGGTAACTCGCTCATTTCGCCGCTGGCGGCCGACGCGATGATTGAGATTCCCGGCGATCTGCCCGAGCAATACGATTTGACGCTCGTGCTGGAACGAAAATCGAACCAGAAGGAATTCGCGATCGGCTTCGTCCGCGGCGGCAAGCAATCGGCCTTTCTGCTCGACGCGGGCGAGGGCGTGAGCGGCCTCGATCTTGACGCCCGCGGCGTCCACCAAGGCCGCCTGCTCACTAACGGCCAGCCGGCCACGGTGATCCTCAAGGTGCGCAGCGCCGGCCTGCAAGTCACCGTCGACGGCGCCGTGATCTTCGAGACTCGCACGACCGACCCGCTCCCTTCAGTCCCCAGTGAATGGAAGCCAACCGACGAAACCCACCTCTTCCTCGGCTCCCAACTTTCTCGCTACGCAATCCACAAAGTCATGCTGACGCCGAGGTAGGGGATCGGGACTCGGGATTAGAGGTTCGGGACTCGGGGACGTGCAAGCGTAGGTTGGGCCGTCGCTCACGATACGTCGTCAAAGGTAAAGTCAACTACTCCGCCGCTCGCAGAGCGGCATTACCGAACCCCGAGCCCCCAGTCCCGAGCCCCCTCCCCTTTACGCCTGACAGGATTCGAACCTGTGACCTGCGGTTTAGGAAACCGCTGCTCTATCCCCTGAGCTACAGGCGCAAAGCCGTTGTTTTTACGGCTTTTTATGCTGTTTTTAAGATTCCGCAACTTCTTGCTGATAGAGGCTTTACTACCGTTTGTACTACCGCTATACTCAATTGGGCAACGTATGCCGAACATAACGATGCCCGCCCGGATCAAGCGGGCGGGCATCAGGCACCACCTGTCGTTGTTAAGCGAGGTGACACCATGCAACAGCGTAGCAAACCCGGCGCGTCTAGCAAAGCTTCCGACGGACGCCCGACCAAACCGCACCCCGATTTTCCGCTTGGCCCGCACGCGGCTGGATACTGGTGCAAGAAAGTCAGGGGAAAGATCCGTTACTTCGGGCGAATCGCTGGCGACGAAGATGGTCAAGCC
>DASZFO010000032.1 GCA_035939775.1 Pirellulales bacterium
GGATACTCAGGTGACCGATGCCAGCGTCGATTTGCTCTGCGGGCTGACCAAGCTCCAGGATCTCGATCTGCAATTCACAAAGATTTCAAGGGCCGGCGTTGAGAAGCTGCAATCGGCGCTGCCGAACACGAAAATCACGAAGTAGCTCACGAATTCAAGAAAATCCGCCGCCCTTCGCGGTGGCTGGTGCGGGCGGCCAGCACGACCGATAGCGCGCGATAGGCGTCTTCCAATCCCGAAGTGTTGCGCACCAGGCTCGTGACCGAGCGATAAAACTGCGCCAGGAGCTGCTCGCCGACCGGCCGTTCGCTGTCGAGCGATTCCTGATGCCGACCGGCCCGGTCGAACCAGATCAAAGACGTCGGCAGGTCGATAAACGCGATGCCGTTCTGGCAAGCGACCTGCAGCGCCGGCGGGGGTCGAAACGTGACCGCCTCTTCCCATTGCACCGGCATGTAGGTGCCGCAACTGATTTGGGCCGCCGTGCCGGTTCCCGCTGGGCTGGGACCGGAGAAATCCACGTTCATCATCGTGTAATCCTCTGCCGCCGCGTTTGGATCGACGTGATGCTCGATACCGAACACGCTTGTCGGATCGCGGCCGACGACATACCGGCACCAATCGACCAGCTCGACGAGATCGCGCGTCTCGGGGGCCTTCGAGCAAGTCCGCGGTCGTGGCGCGGGGCCGTTCTTCACCGGCACGCGCCGATGGCAGAACAACAGCCGCGGTTCGCCAAGCTGCGTGGCAATCAACTCCTTCAGCCGCAAGGTGGCCGGAGCCTGCCGCCGGGGAAACTCCGCCATGAAGGCAATTCCCGACTCCTCCACTCGCTGTTTGAGCCGCAAGGCCTCGGCGAGTTCCAAGTGCGGCGTAACGGCGCAATAGACGGCTTTGCCCGCGTCGCACGCCGCCAGAATCGGCAGCGAACCATACCACTGCTCCGCTAGCATCACCAGAGCATCGATGTCTTCCCGCTGGGCGAGCGCCCGAAAGCCGTCGATCGGCGTGGCGTTGAACTCCTGGGCAGCCTGCTGGGCGCGATGCGCCACCTGGTCGCAAATCGCGCGGACCTCCAGCCGGTCGCTCAATGCTCGAAGCGCCGGCCGGTGCCGGGTTTCCCAGGCCTCACCAAGACCGATCAGGCCGACGCGAAGCTTCATGTCGCCACAGAGATTCCGGAAGCGGTGCCGAAGAGCCTATCCGAAAACCGCCTGCGGAGAGGGGGACCGTCCCCTTTTGTTCCGAAGACTCCACAAAAGGGGACGGTCCCCGGCGGTTTTGGATAAGCTGGCAAACGCAAAAATGGCCAAGTCCCTTTCGCGACCGAAAGGCGCAAACTCCCTGCGCCAGCGTCCGCGACCAGTAACGAGATTATATCGGGTGCCGCTTGCGGCAGACAATCAATAACTCGGCAACCGCCAAGGTATTTTCGAGCCGCGATCGGCGCCATTCGGGCTAGCGGAAAGACCTTCGTCGCCATCAAAAGGGATCGGAAACCCCCGGACCACTCTTTAGGAAAATTCTTCCCAACCCCCCTTGCACATGCGTTTTATCCAGATACACTCCACACTTTCACTCTCTTGGATCTTGTGAGCGTTGGTTGAACGGAGACAAGCGGAAAGGATGCCCGTCGGGCATGGATGACCGAACATTAGGAGCCAACCCTCCTCTCGGCACATCTGCCCGTCGCCTGCGGCAACCTCACCTGGGCGACTCGACTGAGTCGCCATAGTCCGGGTGTGCGATGGAACCCGCGAATCATCGTTTCTCGCGGGACTCGAAGGAACTCGAACTAAGGAGAATCCGACCATGTCTACCCTAATTACCGCATTGTTGAACGTCTCGTTGTTGGCTACGAGCGGTTCGACGACTTATTCAGACGCATATACGCTGGCTACCGCCGACGAAGGACGGCCGTTGGTCGTCCTCGTGGCCGCCGATTGGTGTCCGGCCTGTCAACAAATGAAACAGTCGGTGATTCCCCAATTGCAGCAGCGCGGCTCGCTGTCCAGAGTCGCCTTTGCGGTGGTGAATCCAGATCGCGAAGGCCCGCTGGCGAGCCAATTGATGGAGGGAAACTCCATCCCGCAACTGGTAATGTACGTGAAGAGCGACAAGGGGTGGACTCGTCGGCAATTGACTGGCAGCCAGAGCACCGGGGACGTGGAAGGCTTCCTGGCCAACGGCTTGGCGCGGCCGCTGGCGACCTTGACGAGCCGGTGAGCCGCGGGCGGATGCGGCTAGCGACCGCGCCGATGACTGCGGCGTCGGCCCTAACCGGCTATAAATGCAATGCTCGCTTGAGCGCCCGCTGCCAGCGGCGAACCTTGAACCGCATGTTGATTCGTGCCAGTCCGTGGCGATCCGCCATTTGGGCGGCAAAGTAATCTCGCACCAGGCGGTATCCCGCTTGGACCTCGCGCGCATGATTTACCGTGATGCTGGACTGGCAGGCGGCGAAATGCGTCAGAAACTTCGGCACATGGGCGACCTCGCTCGATTCGGCCGCGGCTTCCAACAGGAAAAGTAGATCAGGACCGGCGCCAAAGCGCTTGGCGATTTGATTCAATTCCGCATCGTCGCCGATCGGCAGCCGGAACCTGGCCGCCGTGCGCCGCACCAGCGCGCAGCAGGGAGAGACGGGGGTCAGTCCGCGGAGAAGCGCATCGTGCAGGTACTCCGCCACGCTGAACCACCGCTGGTCGGGGAAATGGTGCTTCGGCTCATCTCGATCGGCGTAATGCACCATCGCAGCGCTGAAGGCCAGATGGACCTCCGGCTTTTCCTCCATCGGCCCCAATAAGGCTTCGACGCAATGGGCTTCGATCCAATCGTCTGAAAAGAGAATCTTGACGTAGTCCCCGGTGCAACGCTCGAGACCGCAAATCCAATTGCGCGTCGGGCCGATATTCGTCTCGTTTTGAAACGGGCGGATGCGGGAATCCGTAGCCGCCAGCCGATTGACGACCGACCAGGTGTCGTCGGTGCTGGCATTGTCGCTGACGATAATCTCCAGGTTCGTGTGCGTTTGGGCCAGCGCGCTTTCAATACAACGGGCAATTGAATCCGCGCGATTGTAAACGGGGATGAGAACGCTAACTTTTTGTTGCATGCTCATGCGGCAAGAAGCTCGCGCGTCCAATCGAGGGCGTTGGCCAATCCGGTGCGATGATCGGTGCCTGGCATCCAGCCGAAATCGGTCGTCGCGCGGCGGTGATCGGCGACAAACACCTTTTGGTCGGATACTCGCCATTCGCGAATGCGCAGCGGCATCGCTGCGCCCGTCAACTCGCGGAGGATCGCGAACAACTCGACCAGCGACAAGCTGTTTTCCATTCCGCCGCCGATGTTGTAAATCCGGCCGGCAATTGCGTCGACGCGCATAGCAGCTTGGACGTAAACCTGGATCAGGTCGCGCGCGTGCAGCACGTCGCGCACCTGCTTGCCACTGCCGGAGATTTCGATCGGTTCGCGCGAGCCCGCGGCGAGTTCGAGCGCCTTCTGGCAGAACCAGCCAATCCAGCCCTGGTCGTAGGTGGCAAATTGCCGACCGCCGTACATCGACGAATGCCGGAACACGACGGTCCGCAGCCCGAACATCCGGTGATAGTCGCGGCAATACTGCTCCGCGCAGAGCTTCGAGCAGCCATAAGGCGAACTGCCGTCGAGCGGCAGCGATTCATCGAGACCGAGCGGATAGTCGGGAAGCACGTAGCGCGTCTGCGTCTCGTCGTGCCGGAGACCATCGAGCGAGCCGTACACCTTATTGGTCGAGGAGAAATAGACGGCAGTTTCGGGCGAGCCGAGTCGGACGGCCTCGAGCACATTAAGCGTGCCGCCGGCGTTGGTCTCGAAATCGAGCCGAGGATTGGCGAGACTCGTCGTCATTGCCACCTGTCCGGCGAGATGTGCCAGATGGGTCGGCCGTAACTGGCGAACGACGCGAGCGACCGCGTGCTCGTCGCGGACATCGATCTCGAAGAACGGCCACTGTGAACCATGCCGCGAGCGGAGCCAGGCGAGGTTCTCGCGCGACCCGTGGCGGCTCAAGTTGTCCAGCAGAGCGACGCTTGTGCCGCGTTCGAGCAACGCGTCGGCCAGATTGCTGCCGACGAACCCGCAGCCGCCGGTGATGAGCCAGTTCATGAGGCCAACCTCAGTTTCGAGCGCGCCGCGTCGATGAATTCCGCAACCGCGCCGCCGACGAAATCGATCATGGCGTCCGTCAACCCCGGATAGACGCCGATCCAAAACGTGTTGCGCATTGCCAAGTCGGTGTTTTTCAGCTCGCCGACCACTCGGAACGGGACATTTCGATAGGCGGGCTGACGAGTCAGATTGCCCCCGAAGAGCTGGCGCGTGCCGATCCGCCGCGATTCGAGATGACGCACCAGTTCGAGCCGCGAGAAGGGCGCATCCGGCCGAACCGTGATCGGGAATCCAAACCAGCTCGGCTCGCTCCGAGGCGTCGGCCGGGGCAGGATCAGGAATTCTTCCCACCGTCGCATCTGCTCATAAAGAAGTTGCCAGTTGCGCCGGCGGGCGGCGACGAATCGCGGCAGCTTCTTGAGCTGCGCTACGCCGACCGCCGCCTGCATGTCGGTCGCCTTGAGATTGTAGCCGATCTGGGAATAGATGTATTTGTGGTCGTATCCGGCGGGCAACTCGCCAAGCTGCCAGTCGAAGCGCTTGCCGCAGGTGTTGTCGGCGCCTGGTGCGCACCAGCAGGCCCGGCCCCAGTCGCGGAACGACTCGACGAGCGTCTTGAGTCGCGATTCGCGGGTCACGACGCAACCGCCCTCGCCCATCGTAAGATGATGGGCCGGATAGAAGCTGAACGTGGCCAGATTGCCGAACGTGCCGGTCAGCCGCCCCTCATAGGTCGAGCCGAGCGCATCGCAATTGTCTTCGATGAGCCATAGGTCGTGCCGCGCCGCGAGATCGACGACGGCGCCCAGATCGAACGGATTGCCGAGTGTATGGGCCAGCATGATGGCCCGCGTCTTTGGGCCGATCGCTTCCTCGACGCGGCCGACGTCGACGTTGTAAGTGCCCAATTCGACATCGACGAACACGGGACGCAGGCCATTTTGGATCGACGGATTCACGGTCGTCGGAAATCCCGCGGCGGCGGTGATCACTTCGTCGCCCGGTTTGAGCCGCCTGTCGCCAAGACTTTCTGAAGTGAGCGCCGAAAGGGCCAGCAAATTGGCCGACGAACCGGAATTGCACAGCAGCGCGTGGCGAACGCCCATCCAGCGGGCGAACTCGCGCTCGAATCGATCGGCGAACCGTCCGGCCGTCAACCAGAAATCGAGAGATGAATCGACCAATTCGACCATCTCATCGGCGTCGAACACCCGCCCAGCCACCGGCACGGGTGATTTGCCGGGCTCGAAGTCGCGCGCGGCAAACTTCGCGTCGTGATACTGGCCGACCAAATCAAGGATCTGTTGGCGCAGCTCCACGGCGGTTTCCGATTCGGCGGCGCCGCGCAGTTTGCCCGGTTTCGCGGCACCGGCGGCGGCTTTTGGTATACCAACCTCGTTCGTGCAGAAATCGCAATCGCCAGCCGCGTCGCCGCAGTTAGAACTTCTCATAATCGATTCGCGCTCGCCTTTCGTAGCACCGGGCCTCTGCATAGTTACATCGGTTCGCAAGCGAACCGGCTAACGTGAGCGTTTTCGCACTTTCAGGAGATCACGCGCACCGCCTCGTTGCTTGCGACGTCTCGTGCTGCCCGACATACCAATCGATCGTGGCGCGCAGGCCGGCCTCCAATGTCCAACGGGGCTCCCAGCCGAGCAGCCGCCGCGACGATTCCAGATTTGCGATTAGCGGAGGTTCGTTGGCTCGGTCCGGCGACGGAGAGAACTGCACGGGCGCCGCGGCGCCGATGATTCGCGCCACCATTTCGACCGCGGCCCGAATGCTCACGACTTCACCGGTTCCAAGGTCGAAAGTTTCTCCCTCGATGCCCGCCTGCACGGCGGCCCATAACATGCCGCGCACAATATCGGTGACGTGGATGAAGTCGCAGAGCCGATTGGCGCTTGCAAGTTGCGGCGATTCGCCGCGGAGCAGCTTACGGATCGTGTAGGGGATCAGTTTGGTCGGTTCCTGGCGCGGCCCGTAAGTGAGAAACGGCCGCACGATCGTGACGGGCAGTTGGTAGACCTGTTGAAACATGCGGGCATACAGCGAGGCGGCGGTCTTCGCGGCGGTATACGGCGACGACGGCACCGCCATTCGCATCTCACCCGCCGGCTCTTCGCCGCTGCCTACGAACACGAACCGCCGGCACCTCTGCTGCATGACGGCCGTCAACAGGTTCACCGAGCCGAGCAGATTGTGCTCGAGCATGGGACGAATCAATTCCCGTTCCTGCCGGGCGGTAACTTGTGCCGCGAGATGAAAGATGAAGCTCGGCCGGATTTGCGCGCAAACGGCATCCACCTGCGGCGCTTCGCGGAGATCAATGCTCCAGGGCACGACGCCCGTGACTCCATGCTCGGCGCAGCGGGCCACCCCATGCACGTCGGCCCCCAGCGACAAGAGCGCTTCGCACAGCGGACGACCGATGAATCCGGTCGCGCCACTGACGAGGACCCGCTCGCCGCGGAAAGCATCGCCAAATTCTTCGTGCCACGACATCCGCGCCGTTCTCCGGATCAAAAGCCGCTCGGCTGAAGGTCCTCACTGGCGGGAGTGGGGCTCGGCTTGCCGCGCTGCAGCGTAACGCCGGCCGCTCGCACATAATGCCGCCGCATGTATTCGAGCAACCGCAGCCAGCGGCGGCTTCCGAGCCGATCGTGCTCGAGCCCCAGCGCGGCGCGGAAACAGGCAAGGTCCTTCAGCCCCGGCCACTTCCCTTCCTTCAAGAGCAGTTGCCAATATTCCACGAACATGTCTTTCTTCCATTCCAGGATGGCCGGCTGGCCCAAGATGGGCGCGGCGAATTGCGCCGCATTCTCGATGAAGCGGATGTTTTGCCTGTGCATCGCCAGCGTGATTCGCGAAACGATGTTCTGGCCGTGGAAATGATAGAACACCGCCGGATAGCCGTAATAGGCCACGTCGGTGAGCGTCATCATCTTCAGCCAGAGTTCGACGTCGGCATAGAGAATCGCCGGATCGTTCCACGGATTGCAGCGGCGGGCCATTTTCACGTCGAACAGATTGCTGATCACCGGAATGGAGTATTTGCCGCGCCAATAGTTCAAAAAAAAGACCCGCCCAGGAGTTACGGTGTCGAGAGCCAGCGAAGTGACCTCGCGTTGCGGCCGGCCCAGCACGCAATCGCAAACAAGCAGACCCACGCGCCGCGATTCGAGGATTCCGACGCCCTCCTCGATGTACCGGTAATCGAGGAAGAAATCGTCGTCGGCCAGCACGACCGCGTATTTTCCCGTCGCCGCCGTCAGCGCGTTGCGGATGTTCAGCATCGCCGAAGTATTGCCGGGCGGGCTTTGCAAGTGGCGGACCCGCGGATCGCAGCGGACAAACTCGGCAATCGTCGCGTGTGTGTTATCGGTCGAATGGTTATCCGAGACCAAGACTTCGAGCTTAGGATACGATTGCGTCAGCACGGATCCGAGCGCGCGGCGCAGCATCTGGCTACGGTTGTAGGTCGGGATCAGGACGCTGACGAGAGGTTCCATAACGTAGCAGGCACACTCCGTGTGCCGTCCGCCGCTTGTTGTCAGGTAGCGGTTACACTCCCGCGTGCCGTTCGCCGTTTCCTGTCACGGCACACGGAGTGTGCCTACTACAAATATCTCACGCCGCTTGCCGTTCTCGCTCGGTGCTTGGCGGGCGAATGCGATCCGCGGGTCGAGTGCCCGCTTTCATTTCGTAATGTTGGATTTGCTGGCAAGTCAATTCACGGACGTCGATCGACCGTGCACCATTGCCAGCCCGGCGATACCAATCGGCCGTCAGTTCAATCGCCTCGTCGAGTTCTAGCGCCAAGTGCCAGCCCAGCCGATGGTGAGCCTTCGCCGAGTCGAGCCGCAGCAGCTTTGCCTCGTGGGGGCCGTTTAGCGTCGGCTCGGCGTGCCAGCTTCCGCTCCCCCAGTGACCGACGAATCGATCGAGCAGTTCGGCGACCGGCACAGCATCCTCATCCCGTGGTCCGAAATTCCAGGCCTCGCCATATTCGCGCGGCTCGGAGTGCAGGCGCTCGGCGAGCGTTACATATCCACGAAGCGGTTCGAGCACATGTTGCCAGGGACGAACCGACGTCGGTCGCCGTGACACGAATGGCTGGCCCTGCGCCAACGCGCGCACGGCGTCGGGCAGCACGCGATCCAGGGCCCAATCGCCGCCGCCGATCACATTGCCGGCCCGTGCGGTTGCGATGCCGGCGCGGCATTCCGTCGCGGCAAAGTACGAGCGACGATAAGCCGCCGCGACCAATTCCGCGCAGCCTTTGCTGGCACTATAAGGATCGTGGCCTCCCATCGGCTCTTCTTCGCGGTAGCCCCAGAGCCATTCTTTGTTTTCATAGCACTTGTCGCTGGTGACGGCCACCACGGCACGCACCGATTTGGTTTGACGCACGGCCTCAAGCAGATGAGCTGTCCCCATCACGTTGGCGGCAAAGGTCTCGACCGGCTGGGCGTACGACTGGCGCACCAACGGCTGCGCCGCCAAATGGAAGACGATCTCCGGCTGATGCGCCGCGATGGCCGATCGCAGCAGTCCCAGATCGCGCACGTCGCCGCGCAGATCGATCATGCCGTCTGCGACCCGGGCCGCCGCGAACAAGCTCGGCGCCGTGGGCGGGTCCAGGGCGAATCCGACCACGCTGGCGCCCAATTGCTGCAGCCAGAGCGCGAGCCAACTTCCCTTGAAGCCCGTATGACCGGTGATGAATACCTTGCGACCGATCCAGAAGGAGGCGTCCATGCTGCTCGCTCTTTCGATGTTGTCGTCTCCCTCTCCCCTTGGGAGAGGTCCTGGGTGAGGGGATGCAATCCGTTGCGGCACTTCCCCTCACCCAACCTCTCCCAGAGGGAGAGGAGTCTGTCACTCAGGCTGTAGCGTGAACATTCATTTCACGCCGCCGATTTGTGCGCCGCGGCAAGCGATTTCCACGGCGCGGTTCCTTCCTCCCAAAGCCGCTCCAAGAGCCGCACGTCGCGGAGCGTGTCCATGCATTGCCAGAATCCCTGATGCCGGTAGGCGACCAACTGCCCGTCGCGCGAAAGAGCTTCCAGCGGCTCGCGCTCGAACACGATTCGATCGCCGTCGATGTAGTCGAGCACTCCCGGCTCGAGCACGAAGAAGCCGCCGTTGATCCAACCTTCGCCGATCTGCGGCTTCTCGTCGAATCGCGTGACCACGTCGCCAAAGAAACTCAGGCCGCCGAAGCGGGCCGGTGGCCGGACGGCCGTCACCGTCGCCAATTTCCCGTGGCTACGATGGAAGGCAAGCAGTTTGTTGATATCCAAGTCGGCCAGGCCGTCGCCGTAGGTGAGCATGAACGTTTCGTTGCCCAGCCAGCGCCGCAAGCGCTTCACGCGGCCTCCCGTGTCGGTCGAAGGCCCGGTGTCGATTAGATGCACGAGCCAATCCTCGCGCTCGTCCTCATGCGGCTCGACCCGGCCATTCGCTAAGTCGATCGTCAGGCTGTTGCGCACATTGTGGTAGTCGAGGAAGTAGCGCTTGATCACCTCTCCTTTGTAACCCAGGGCGACGACGAACTCGCTGTGGCCGAAGCGGGCATAGAGGTTCATGATGTGCCAGAGGACTGGCTGCCCGCCGATCTCGACCATCGGCTTGGGCTTCAGGCCGGTTTCTTCCTGCAAACGCGTGCCCAGTCCGCCCGCCAGAATTGCAACCTTCATGGTCCAATCCTTGAATCTGGTTTTTTTGGTCAGGCCAACGACCTCTCCTCGTCGGCCAATCGCCGCGGGGCCGATCCGTCAGCCCGCCATTGGAGGCGAAACAATAGCGGAAACCTTCGGCTCGACACAAGGTCAGAATTGCTAGCAACCCCTCTAACCGATATTGGCAAAACCAGTTAGCTGTGCAACGATGCCGCAATTAGCAAGGATGCGCTTTGATGGCCAGATTCATTTTGATCGACCACTCTCTGCAGAGCGTCGGCGGGCATCATTTCGAATACGCTTTGCACGTCCTGCGGGCAGCCGAACGGGCGGGCTTCGACGTTTGGCTGGCCGCCAACCGCAGGCTCCGCGATAGCGGCCAGTTTCCCGAATGTTGGAAAGTCCGCCCGCTCTATCAATTCACGACCTATACGCGGCATCGCTACTCGGGCGAAGTTGCGCGCGACCCGCGACCACAACCCCTTTGGCCGTGGCGGCTGATCACGGAACGGTGGATCGAGCACCGCCGCTTCCTGCGGGCCTCCTCCTTTGCTCGCGACACGGCCACGCTGTGCGGTGAGATTGAGTTGGAGCCGGGGGACCAAGTGTTTGTCCCGACGCTTTCCGAACTGGATCTCTTGGGCCTCGCCCAATACTTGTCTCACGACAATCGCACGCTCCGTGTCGATTGGCACCTGCAATTCCATTATCCGATATTTGCCGGTTGCGAGCCCGACTATGCTTCTCAAGACGAACGAACGAAACCGCTCAGGCACATCTATAATCAGGCTATGGCGCTGGCAGCCAACCACCGGCTGCACTTCTATACGACGAGCGATCATCTGACCGCCCAGCAGAATCGCCTCGGCGTTTTCCCGTTTCAAACGCTGCCCTATCCGGTCAATCCGATCCTGCAAACCGGCCGTGACCACGCCGCCGAGCGCGCCGGTCCGCTGCGAATTGCCTATCTCGGCGATGCGCGACGCGAAAAGGGATATCAATTGCTCCCCGGGCTGATCCAGCGATTGTGGCACGACTATGTGGCGACCAATCGGGTAAAGTTTGTCGTGCAATCCAACTTTCATTTTCCGCTCCCGGCTCGCGGCGACGAACTCGAAGTGGTCGAAAGCGCAGCCGCGCTGCGGCGCCTGCCGCAAGACAAAATCGCGCTCGTGGATCAGCCGGTTGAAAGCGAGGAATTCTGTCGCCGCACGCTGGCTACCGATATCGGCATGTTGCTCTACGACCGCCGGGCGTACTTTTCGCGCTGCTCGGGGGTGCTTGTCGAGCTTTTGAGCGCGGGAGTCCCCGTGCTCGTATCGGCCGGTTGCTGGATGGCCGATCAACTTGGCGACGCCACGCGCGATTACCATACCGGCCTCCGGCACAATCGTCGGGTGCTCGGCAAAACTCGCCTGACGCCTCTCCATTCGCGGAACTCTATTTTCCCTCTCCCCTTGGCGGAGGGCCGGCGTGAGGGTGCTGAAACGTCGAGTCACCGCGTTGCAGAGCGCGTCCCGACCCGCAAAAACCGAGGGATAATTGGCGACGGTGCCCCAGCGTCCAGCCACCGCATTGCAATCCCGTCGGGTGCCAGTGATCTCTTACTCTTCTTCCCCTGGCCAAATGACCTGGGCGAAAGCACCGGCGCCTATGTGCGCGTCGAGACGAGCCTGTTCTCCGCCGATGGAGCAACGGTCGATTGCTGGGCCTTGGTGATCGGCCCGGGGGCGAAAGGGCGGTTGAGCACTGGGCTAGTGCATTTGCCGCCAAATGCCGCGACCGTGGCGGTGGATTGGCAAAATGCCTACGGGCGGCAACTAGTTGAATTCCGCGGCGTCGAACTCTGCTTCGTCGCTTCTGACTCAGGCAACAAGCGACCAACTCCACGTGGCGCCGTCGGCCTTGTCGCCGCCGATCCCGATCAAGCTCCGGAACTCTTGATCGATCTGATCGAGAACTACTCTCACTATCGCCAGACCGCCGCGCAATTCGCGCGCTGCTGGACGGCTTGGCACAACCCCGACCGCGTTGTCGCTGAACTCCTGTCGCAGCGCCGGGCGCTGCCTCTGCCCGCCGCTTCTTCGACAGCGGCCGCGCGCTCGCTCCCCGCGTGATGCGCTGCAAGCTCAATTTCCACAGGCTGCGCAGTGCGGCGGCGATTCGTAGGACGCTTGTTTCGCGCCGCCGCGGTGTTTAGCGCGGCTGGACGAAGTCGGAGGCATCGGCGGTTGCGGAGGCGGTGTCGGAGTGGACATGTCCGACGGCGGCGCAGGGGCGGGGCCGGCGGTGCCGACGCGCGGCCCGAGTTGATACCAGGGACGCTGATCTTCGCAACGGCCCGTGTAATTGCCGCAGCAATCGCAGGGATCGCAGCGCTCCGGAGGGCAACTGTGCCAGTCACCGAGATAGAGTTCGCCGCAACCGCAATCGCACCAGTAGCTTCCCCCGCCGCGATAATCGTCGGGTAGGCAGCGGCGGCAGAGCAAACCACAGCCGCAACCGCAGCCGTTGTCGCAGCCATTGCCGCAGCCGTTACAAGGCGAGCAACAGCAGCAGCATCCGCTCGAACCGATCAGGCTGGCCGTTGCCAGAACGACGAACAGAGCGCGTTTCAGCCCGGCCATGATCCGATACTCCCCTGAGGAATGCGGCAAATCTCGGTACCACAAGCGTCTATCGGCCGGTGCGACCGCTAGAATCGAGAAAATCGTTAGGCTCGTGAAAGGCTAGCTAGCTGAGCGATTCGCGGCTAATTGCCTCACTTACCAATTCGAGGTGGGAACTTACCCGCCGAAGCCGCCGTTTTTGGACGGAGCGAGAGGTGAGGGGACGCGCGAGCGGACTTTAGACTGGGGCGACCGGTTTCCACGACTTGGCATGTCGGGCCGTTTTTTGGTCGTGCAAGCGCGTGAGCAGCTCTTCATAGCCGGCGACCATCCGATCGAGCGACCAATGATCGACGACGTGTTGCCGGCCGGCGGCGCCGAGCGCTTGGGCCAGACTCTGATCGCGGAACAGCTCGACGACGCGGCGGGTCATTGCATCCACGCTTTCCGGCTCAACCAGATACCCGACCTGCTCGTCGAGCACTGATTCCGGCACCGAGCCAACGCGCGTGGCGACGACCGGCTTGCCGCAGGCCAGTGCTTCCAGGATCGACACGGGATTCGCCTCGTTCCGCGATGTTAGTAATAGCACGTCGAGGAGATTCAGCAGCTCGGGCACGTCCGTCCGGGTGCCAAGGAAATGCACGGCGCCGGCAATCTTTAATTCAGCGGCAATTCGCTCGAGCTTTTCCCGCTCCGGCCCGTCGCCGATGACGAGGAAATTGGCGGACGGAATCTGGCGGCGGACGCCGGCGGCGACCTGCAAGAACATCTCGTGGTTTTTCTCCGGCCGCAACGCTGCGAGAATTCCGGCAAGCGGGGCACTGGCCGGCACGCCAAGTTGCCGCCGCAATCGCGGGTCGGACGGCCGGGCGCGAAAGCGGTTGATATCGACGCCGTTTGGAATCACGCACACCTTTGATTCAGGGAATCCTTCGCGCTCGACCAGATGCCGGCCATGGGGCGCTGCGACGGCGATGAACATGTCGGTCAGCGGCGTGAGCCAACGGTTCAAGCGGCCGATGCCGTCTGGCCAGCCGGTCGAGTGGAGTGCCGAGGCGATCACTGGGACGCCCGCTCGCCACGCGGCCAAGCGGCCCCAAAACATCTTATCCCCGGCGCCCACGGTCACGGCGGCGTCGATCCGCCGATCGCGGAACAGTCGCTTCAAGCGGCCTAGAATCCGCGGATCGAATTTGTTCCGGAGCAAATCGGAGAAGACCGGCACTTCGGCGCCAAGCAGTTCGCCCAATTCACCCTTTGTCTTCAGGCAGCAAACCTCCGGGGCGAAGCGGGTGCGATCGATCCGGCGGACGAGATTCACCAACAACGTTTCCGCGCCGCCGACCTCAAGCGAAGTGTTCAGAAACATGACGCGCAGCGGTTCGTGCGGCAACGTCGCTGCCGGTGAGTCTGAATCGCGGTCAGTGAACGGCGCTAACGACATCGTTTCTCTCCAATTCGATCAGAATCCGCTGCAATACATCCACCGGCTCGTCTGGCGCTGGCGCGCTCTCGCCAAACCGCGGTCAAGAGTTGTTTCTCGCTATAATTGAGCACGCGGTCGGTCAAGAAAACTCCAATCGCGACCGCGACCAGAGTCGCCAGCGAAAACCAAGGCCCGGCGGCCAACGCGAGCGGCAGCAATGTGATCAGCCAGACACCGGCATCCAGCCGCAGGCCCAGCCATTGATTGAAGCGGTAGATGCAGGCCAGGGCGAACAAATTCGCCGCAGCGGTCGCCCACACGACGCCGTGCAAGCCGAACCGCGGCAGCAAGAAGAAGCAAAGGGCGACGTTCACCACCAGGCTGCCGGCCAGCGCCAGGCTGGCCAGCGTCGGCCGCTCGGCGCACCAGAGGTACATCTGGGCAAGCGGAATCAGCGCCATCCAAACGCAATAGATGAGCGTCCAAGGTAGGATTTCGAACCCACCCTCGTATTTCCCGTGAAAGGCCACGCCGAACAGCAGCGGCGCTCCAAAGAGCGTCGCGACCGAGCCGGCAAGCATCGCCAGGCCCAACAGCTTGATCGTCAGGTTGAGCTTGGTCGCGACGTCGGTGGTCCGGCCGGTTTCCCAATCGTGGCTCAGGTGCGGCATGATGATTCCGCCGATCAGGCCGCACATCGAAACCATCAGCATCGGCACGACCTGCGAGCTGTGGTAGTGGCCGACAAGCGTGAGCGGATCGCTAGTGGGAGCGAAGTGCATCATCATGTAGCGATCGACGACGCCCACGAGGTTGTAAAGCAGGTTCACGGACCAAAGCCACGCGGCAAACGGCACCAACTTCGACCAAAGTTGCCGATGCGGCAGCGGCTCGGCCGAATCGGCGATCGAGCGCCATGTGCCTCGAAGCCAGACGAGCGTCACGACGAGCGCCACCGCGCAGGATCCAGCGTAGGCGACCACGATCGCCGCCGCATTCTGCCGCCAGCCGAGCAGCAGCGCAATCGAAAAGACTGCAAATAGCAGCCCGCTGGCAAACTGGACGATGCTCGTCACCCGCACCATCCGCAATGCGGTGAGCATGTCGGTGAGAAAGTTGTAGGCCGCGAGCGCTATCAGGCACACCGCCAGCAGCAGGACCATCTCCGTCTGATCGGGAGTAGCGAAGACCAACTCGGAGACCCAGTGCCGCAAGGCGCCGATTGCAATGGTTGCAAGGCAGGCCAAAATGGTGCAGACCGCGGCCGTGCGGCGCAGGAACGTCTTGAGATGCCCGCGACGCCGGTAGTATTCGAGATACCGCCCGAACGAGCCGGGCAATCCCATCACGGCCAACGGCGCTCCGAGCATCAAAAACTTGAAGCAGATGTCCCACTCGCCGAGTTGATTCGGCTCGAGCCAGCGGCAGACAAGAATCTGGCGGGCAAACCCGATCAGCCTCTGGACGATCGACAACACGAGCAGAATGGCGACGCTGGCGGCTAGCGAATCGGTGCGCAGGCCCCGCGCGGCGGCGTTCGACTCGCTCGCGCCGATTTCGCCTCCGATGGTCGGCAGTTCGGCGTCGGCCGTTTCAACCTGATCGATTGGAGCGGGCGGCGGCAGTCCGCCGCGGCGGATCGGCGAGCAGTCCGCCGCGGCCGACTCGTCCGGCGCTTCGAGGATCGTTGGATTCACGCGGTCGTCGCTCCTGCCGGCTGGCGGTCGGTCGCCGATGTGTAGTCGAAGCGGTAGGGACGCCGCGTTTTTCGAGGATCGACCGTCAGCCAGTTTTTCAGACGCAACAAGTCATCGGCGCAAATCCGTTGGATGTGGAACGAATCGTCGCCCGGGAAGTTATATCCGCCGTAGGCCGAGCAAACGCCGTTGTAGCCGTATTCATGGGCCAGTTTGAAGACGTTCCGATTGAGATTTGCCGACAGCCCGAAAGGAAACGCGAAATAACGCACGGCTCGGCCGATCGCCTGCTGCAATTCTTCACCGGCGACGACGACCTCGTCGTGGAGCTTCCGCGGGTTCTTGAGCCGGCTCAGATCGGCGTGGCTGCGAGTATGGGCGCCGATTTCGATCCCGGCCGCCGCCATCGCGCGCACTTCGTCAATCGTGTTCGGGTGCCCCTCGAAACCGCAAGCGACATCGTGGGGAAAGGGAATCCCTTGGAGTACGCATTTCGACGAGACGAAATACGTGCAAGGAATCTTCTCGGAAACCAACAGAGGCAGCGCCTCATGGCAATTGGCGGCATAGCCGTCGTCGAAGGTGATGCTTACGGCAGGTCGATGGTTCGCGCGGCCGGCGATCCGCCGCTGGGCCTCGGCAAGCGAAATCATATCGAAATGCCGTTTCATCCAATCCATGTGCCTCGCGAAAACCTGATTCGAGAGCGTCCAAGGGCTGGCTGCGTCGTCGGCGATCCGGTGATAGAACAGCACCATGACCGGCGACATCCCCGCCGCGCTCGCCCGCGCGGATTGCCATGCGCGATATGGCAACGTTCCGTGGTAATAGGCGCTCAGGAGTAATCGCTTCCACCAGGTCATCGTCATCCCTATCAATCTGTCTCGCCGGCGATCTTCTGCCCGAGATGGAAACCCTGTTTCATCCAGCGACGGACGTTGGTTCGCGCCAACCAGATCGCGTGCCGGAAGCGAGCAGCGGCGCGGCGGGCCACGATCCGTGCCTCGATCGTCGCGCGGGGCCGTGCCCCCCAGGAAGTCTTATAGGCCTCGTCCCCCCGTAAAAAGTCAAACGTCCGATAGCCGGACTCGATGGCCTGCTTCAGCGAGCCGATCATGCCGAGCCAGCCGGGACCGAGCTTGATCGCGTCCGGCTCGATCCCCGTCTGGTAGTAATAAACGGTATCGGCGCCCACGAAATCGTATTCGGCCGCGATCGGTCGGCCGGCCAATTCGGTCCACATCAAACGTAGCTTGCCCATTTCGAGGAAGCGGCGACTGACTTCGCGATGAAAAGCCGTAAATGGCCGGGAGGCGAAGCAGCCGGACTGCCCAAGCCCTCGATGACGCCGCTGGTGCAGATCGACGATCATTTCAAACCGATAATCCAGCTCGGCCGGATCGGTGAGGATGTGGGTCGTCGCCTGATGGTTGTCGAAATGCTTCCGGAGCGCTTGGCGGATCTTTGCCCGCCGCGGGCTATTGAGCGTGGCGAGAAACTCGTCCCAGGTCGAAGGTAGCGCGACGCTCCAGCAGTTTACGCCGGCGCGCTCGTGGATCGGGAATTCGCGCGAGGCGAACTCGTCTATCAGAGCGCGAACGCCCGGATCGCCCGACTCGGAGCCGATCAATTCAATGAGGTCCCAGCTCTCGATCCCCTCATTGCAAAGCCATTCACCGAGGGCGCGGGCCACGCGGGGTTGCTCACCCGGCGGCGAAAGGATGGTGAGATACTCCGAGCAGACTTCGCCGGATCCCAAAAAGCGAACCACGCGTCCTCGGCCGGCCGTCGGCTCGACATACCAGGGCGCGAGACCAATCACCTGGCCAGCATCGTCTTCGACGGCGAGCACGAACAGCTCAGTCGAGGCTTGACGGTAATTCCGCCACCACGGGACGAGCCAGTCCCAGCGCCGAAAGGGAACGTCGCCGGCCAGACGGTTCCAGTCATCCGCGAGCGCGGCCAAATCGACCATCGTCTTCAACCGCCGCGCGTGCAGCCGCGCCGTGGAGCGAACGACCGCGTTGGCGCCGGTCGTGAAATTGGCCGGCGCGAGACCGGTCCATTGCGATTCATTCGCATTCGCCGAATCAGACCTCAGTCGGCTTGTTGTTTCGACGACAGCAACCGTCACGTTTGGCGTGCAAGGCGTGTCGAAAGTCGATGGGTTTTCCATAAGTCTAACCGCTCATCAAGTCTTCAGCGAATTGCCAACCCGACTTGAGCCATTGCACCGCGCTGCCTCCGGCCGAGCGAACTCCGAACCGCAACCGGGCCGACATTCGGCTCGGCACGATCATCGCGTCGTAAGTGGCCCGGGGCGCGGCTCGCCAATGCGACTTATACGGCTCATCGCCGCGCAAAAAATCGAAGAATTGGTCTCCGCGTTCGATCGCCCGCCGGATCGCCGCGAGATTCGAAAGTCGTCCGGGCTGGTGGGCAAGCCGATCGGGATCGATGCCCGATTGATAGGCATACACGACGCGGGACCCGGCCAGATGGTATTCGGCGGCGATCGGACGACCATCCATTTCCAACCAGCTCATGAGCAAATCATTCCGCGGAAGCAGCCGCGCGGCGAGTTCGGAGTGAAATGCCAGGAACCGCGGCGAAGCGAAGCAGCCGGCCTGGCCGCGTTTTTGCCACCGTCGTTGGTGCAAATCGACCAAGATGGCCAGCGCTCGCTCCAAATCACGCGGCTGACGCACCCAATGCACGACGGCGCGGCCGCTACGAAAATAGTCTCGATCCAGCCGCCGCAATTGCTTGCGATGGCATTTCGAAAGCATTGCCAGATACTTTTCCCATGTCGAAGGCAGCGTTAGGCGCCAGCAGTTTAGCCCGGATCGTCGCTGAACGAACTGGCCGCGATCGGTCAAATGCCTCAACAACTGGCCCACGGTCAAATCGTCATGCTCGACTCCGACCAGTTTCAAGGCGTCCCATCGGTCCGGCCCGTGGGACGCGCCATTGCGGATGAGCCAATCGGCCAGCGTTCCGGCCGCGCCTTCTTCGTCGCCGTCACGAACCAACAGGCTCGGGTACTCGGAACAGACTTCGCCTCCGCCGAGGAATCGTATTACGCAGCCCTGC
>DASZFO010000033.1 GCA_035939775.1 Pirellulales bacterium
GGCTCTCGGCCCTCTGCTATCCGCGAATCAACCGGTTCTTCTTCACCTGCGGCGGGGCGGAGTCGAACGAATCGGCCTTTAAGACGGCCCGTTTCTTTTGGAAAGTGGCCGGCAAACCGGGCAAGACGAAGATCATCAGCCGCACCTGGGGTTATCACGGCGTGACGCTCGCGGCGATGTCGGCCACGGGGATCGCCAGCTATTGGCCGATGTTCGAGCCGCGGGTGCCCGGTTTCATCCAGATCGACAGCCCGTATCCGTATCGCTTCCAGCCGCCGGCCGACGTGAAGCACGACGATCCGCGGACCCGCGGGCAGATTGCGGCCGATCTCCTGGAGGCGGCCATCCTCCGCGAAGGGGCGGACACGGTGGCCGCCTTCATCGGCGAACCGGTGCAAGGGGCCGGCGGCGTGATCGTGCCCCCGGATGACTATTGGCCTCGGATTCGCCAGATTTGCGATCGCCACCATGTCCTGCTAATCGCCGACGAAGTGATTACAGGCTTCGGCCGGACGGGGGATTGGTTTGCCCTGACGCGCTACGGCATCGAGCCGGACATTGTCACATTTGCCAAGGGTATCACGAGCGGCTATTTCCCGCTCGGCGGCATGGGCCTGAGCGACGCAATCGCCGAGGCCGTCGATTCGGCCGCTGGGTCGCAGACGTGGATGCACGCCTTCACCTACTCGGCCCATCCCGTGGGCTGCGCCGTGGCGCTGGCGAACCTGAACATCCTCGAACGTGAGGAGCTGTTGCCGCGGGCTCGCGGGCTGGGCGAGCGGTTGCTGCATCAGTTGAAAACGCTCGAATCGCATCCGCACGTGGGCGAGGTCCGGGGGTTGGGCCTGATGGCGGCGGTCGAGTTGGTGGCGGACAAGAGGACCAAAGCCGAGTTCCTGCCGGAGGAGAAGGTCGGCAATCGCGTTCACGCCGCCACGCAGCAGCACGGGATGTTCACGCGGATGCACGGCGACGTCTACAACTTTGCTCCCTGCTACGTCGCCCAGCAAACGCAAATCGACCGCATGGTGGACATCCTCGGCAGCTCGATCGAGGCCGTGCTGGGAAAATGACGGCCTTCGTTACAAAACGATTACACGTCCGGGCCACCGTTTGGAGATAGAATTGAGGTGGTCCACGGCTCTTCGGTCCACGCGAGGTTTTTCATGGCGAGCGCAACTCAACCCCTCCGCGTGTTGACGATCGAAGACGATTCGGCCATTCGCCGCGGGATCGTCGATGCACTGCGGTTCGCCGGCTATGCGCCCCTGGAGGCCGCCAACGGCGAGGCCGGGCTGGCAATGGCTTTGCAGCAGCCTTATGACCTGCTGCTCTTGGACCTTGTTCTGCCGGGACCCGATGGGCTCGAGATCCTTCGGCAGGTGCGGACCGTGCGGCCTACGCAGCCGGTGATCATCTTGACGGCCCGTGGAGCCGAAAACGACCGCGTGACCGGGCTGCGGCTCGGGGCGGACGACTATGTCATCAAGCCGTTCAGCGTGAAGGAACTCTTGGCCCGAATCGAAGCGGTGCTCCGCCGCTCGCCGGAACGGCCGCGCGACATCGTTCAGATTCCTTTCCCCGGCGGGGTTGCCGACTTGGCGCGTTCGGAGATTCGCTTCGATGACGGCGAGCGCGGCGAGCTGTCAGAGAAAGAGGTGGAGTTGCTTCGCTATTTGGCCGCCAACGCCGGCCGGGCCATTTCGCGCGACGAGTTGCTGCTGCGCGTCTGGCAAATCAGTCCGCGCGGCCTGGCGACGCGGACGATCGACATGCACGTCACTCGATTGCGGGAAAAACTGCGCGACGATCCCTCGCAGCCGCGCGTCGTGCTCACCGTGCGCGGCAAGGGCTACATGTTCGCGATCGATGGCCCACCTGAGTGCACTCCGCTCGCTCCGAGGCTTTCCTAACGAATCCCATGCGTTCTCCGTGGCAAGTTTGGTTGGCCTTCGGCGTCTGTCTGGCCGTGATCGTGGCGGCAGTCGGCTGGCTGAGCTTTCGCGCGCTCGAATCGGATCGCGCGGAGGCGGCGGCGCGGAGGCAAGCAGGTGCCGAGGCGAGCGCCCGGTTGGCGCTTTGGCGGATCGATTCCGCGCTCGCGCCGCTGGTGACTCAAGAGAGCGCTCGCCCCTACTTCAGCTATGGCACGCTCTATCCGGCCGAACGAGCGCCCAACTCGAAGTCGCGGACAAAAGGCGCGCCGGAACCCAACCCTTCGCCGCTTGTCACTGACCTACCACCGCAGATTCTGTTGCACTTCCAAATCGATTCGGCCGGGCGCTTCAGCTCGCCGCGCGTGCCGGCCGCCGCGATCGCTGACCGCGTGGTGCCGAAGTATCTGAGCGCCGAGCAAGTCGCCGAATCCAAACGGCTGCTCGACCGCGTCAAATCGCTCGTCGATCCGCCCAAGCTGCTGACCATGTTGCCGCCGCCGGAACTGCCGGTCGAGCCGTCTGGCCAAATTGCTCTCAACAATGGGTCGAACGGTTCGAGTCAACTCGTGTTCGGGGCGAATTCGGGATTGCTGTCCAATCCGCAAGGCAATTCTGCCAACAATGCTTATTCAAATCCTTCCGCAAATCAAGCTCCTTCCCAGAGAGTGTCGGCGGAGCAGGCTCAGGTCCAACAGCCCTCAGCGTCGCAGGCGGCGAGTGAGAATCAGGGCTCTGGAAAACCGACGGGCGATCCGCAATCGGACAACCAGCGGCAGCAGCCGGGCGGTAATGAGTTTCGTTTCCGGTCGCAGTATCTGGCGCAAAACTTTGCTAACGCGCCGCCTCAAAATGAGGTCATCAATTGGCCCGACGGTCCCGGCGACGAGCGGACGGCGCTGATGACGCCGATATGGCTCGGCGATCAATTGATTCTCGCGCGCCGCGTTCACGCCGCGGGCAAGGAGTTGATCCAAGGCTGCCTACTTAATTGGCCGGCGATC
Organism: Pirellulales bacterium; assembly: GCA_035939775.1. Taxonomy (NCBI): domain Bacteria; kingdom Pseudomonadati; phylum Planctomycetota; class Planctomycetia; order Pirellulales; species Pirellulales bacterium. The sequence continues at coordinate 2,939 of DASZFO010000033.1, forward strand.
GAGAAGGAATTGCTGTCCGCAATCGGCGATTTGCTGCCCGACGCCAAGCTCTCGGCGGTGACGGCGCCGGCGGCCGAGGAGGAGAGCCGCCGTTCGGCGGTGCTTCCGGTTCGGCTGGAGATTGGCGTGTTGCCGGAATTGATCGATCCGCCGCTCTCTCCGGTCCGACTGTCGCTGGTGCTGGCGTGGAGTTCGATGCTGCTGGGAGCGATGGCGGTGGCGATGCTGCTCAGGGGTGTGATGTCGCTGAGCGAGCGCCGAGCGGCGTTTGTCTCCGCGGTAACGCATGAACTGCGCACGCCGTTGACCACCTTTCGGATGTATTCCGAGATGCTGGCGGAAGGAATGGTGCCCGACGAAGCGAGCCGCCATCGCTATCTCGACACGCTGCGCATCGAGGCCGACCGGCTGACGCATCTCGTCGAGAATGTGCTCGCTTATTCCCGGCTAGAGCGGAACAAGCCCGGCAATCGCGTCGGGCCCGTCTCCGTCAGCGACCTTCTCGCCACGGCGGCGAATCGGCTCGCCGACCGAGCGCACCAGGCCGGCTTTGAGCTGGCAATCGAAGCCGGCGACGAAGTGCGCGGCTCGATCGTGGTCGCCGACCCGGCGGCGGTCGAGCAGATTCTTTTCAACCTCGTGGACAACGCTTGCAAGTACGCGGCAACGGCGACCGATCGGATCCTGCGCCTCGGTGCGGACGTTCGCGAAGGCCGTTTTCATCTGCGCCTTCGCGATCAAGGGCCGGGAATCGATCCGGCCCGACGACGCACGCTATTCCAGCCGTTCCGCAAATCGGCCCAGGACGCGGCCGTCTCGGCGCCGGGCGTCGGTCTCGGCTTGGCCCTTTGCCGCAGGCTCGCGCGCGATATGGGCGGCGATCTCCGCTACGAGCCGCCAGCGGGCGGCGGGGCCTGCTTCGCTTTGAGCCTCAGCGCGCACTCAATCGGCCAATCGTAATCAAGCGTGTTCGCCGAAAAGAGTGTCAACGACTAGGCGAGCCTCGGGTAGCGCTAGTGTCTGCACCGACTGCGCAGCAGCGAATGATGCCACGCTTTGATAACGGCGTTGCCGCGGATTTCGATGCACTTCGACCACACGGTCAACAAGGTTGACGATCCAATAATCCAGAATTCCGGCCGTGGCATAAAGTCCGGCCTTTTCGTCGCGATCGAAATCGAGGCTGCTTTCAGCGACCTCGACTAGCAAGAGAACATCGTCCGCCGATGGATGGTGTGCGGTATAATCCTTCGGCTTTGCCCACACTAAATCCGGTTCCGGTTCGCTTTCGGCCGATGAGATCGCGATTGGGTCTTGAATCCGAAGCCAAATTCGTTCGCCCGCTGTCCTGAAGCTCCATTGTGTCAGACGATTTAGCACCATCGCGTGCTCCGAGCCGATGGGATTCATTTCGCGGAGTTCTCCCCAGATCAACTCGATGCGCCGCTTATTCTTGCCGTCGAATACGCCGGTGGCGACGATTCGTTCGTACTCCGGTAGCGAAAGTTTAGCAATCGTGCTCATTTACCTATTATACTCGCATATTTATTCGGACGACAATGCAATGAACGGTAGGGTAGTGGGTGAAAAGTGAGGTGGTGGGTGTGCGGATTGTTTACGATCGCCATTGGCCAACATGCTTAATCTGCCAATCGTCGTCAACGGGAATGGCTTCAAGGCAGTCTCCGCCTCCATTTCGCGGCCCACGTTGAATGCCAACATAGACGATTATTCTTCCATCGTCGCTGATCCTGATTCTGACGACATTCTCCGACACTAACTGAGTAGTGCGGCTGAATCGCTGTATTGCCCGTGCAATCGCCTCGCGGTCGCGTTCAGAAATCTGCATCGTCATTGGTTGTTTTTAATGGGTTAGTCGAGCGCGGCGAACAGCGAATCGACACTCAACCCAATCTTCGGTAGTGCGAGCGACTGGACGACGGCGCCGGCGGCAAACGACTGCATTCTCCGATATCGACCGCTTTTCGAATCGCGGTGCACTTCGACCGTACGGTCCACGAGGTTGACGATCCAATAGTCGAGAACGCCGGCTGTCGCATAAAGCTTGGCCTTTTCCTCGCGATCCTGGTCGAGGCTGCTGTCTGCGACCTCGACGAGCAAGAAAACATCCTCGGCCCAGGGATGGCGTTTGCCATACTTCCGTGGCTTGGCCCAGACGAGGTCAGGTTGCGGTTCGCTATCGGCTGGCAAGAATGCAAGGGGATTCTGAATTCGCACGCAAGCGTCGTCGCCAACCGAGAGAACGCTCCATTTATTCAACCAGTCCACGGCCGTTGCGTGCTCGGTGCCGATCGGATTCATTTCTCGGAGTTCCCCCCAAATCAATTCGATCCGCCGCGCATTCATGCCATCGAACACGCCGGTCGCGACGATTCGCTCGTATTCCGTGACGGAGAGTTTGGCAATCGTGCTCATGCACACATTATAAACGGACCGATATTCATGCGGCAACGCAACCTCGACCGTGATTTCGCGGGTTCGGCTTCCTACGTGACTTTCACGCATTCATCTTCTTGAGCGCGCTGGCAAGCTTTGCGCCGAGGTTCTTGACCGAAGCTTGCAACTTCGCGTCTTTGAGCGTGCCGTCGGGCTGAAACGACTCGTGGGCCTTCATGACGGCGACTTGGTCGGGCAGCACCCACACGCCGATGTTGCCGAGAATCGCTCGCACGTGGACCAAGCCGCGCAGTCCGCCGAGCGCGCCGGGCGATGCGCTCATCAACACGGCCAGCTTATTCGCAAAGCACGCCAGCGAGGCCTCATTCGGAACGGGACGCGAGACCCAGTCGATCGTGTTTTTTAGCACGGCCGTGATCGAGCTGTTGTATTCGGGGGCCGAAATCATCAGGCCGTTGTGGGCGAGAAAGATGTCTTTGAGCGCTCGCGCATTGGTTGGAAGTCCATCGTTCGCCTCCAAATCGCCGTCGAACAACGGCAGCGGATAATCGCGCAAGTCGATCAGCGTCACGTCGGCTCCCGCTTCCCGCGCCTCGTCCGCGGCGATCCGCACCAGCTTCTTGTTGAACGAGGCCGCGCGCGTGCTCCCCGCAAAGGCCAGTATCTTTGCGCTCCCTGCCATGGTAACTCCTTGGTTGCGCCATGAGGTAGAATATCAGCAGCCAAATTGTAGAGCGGCCCCCGACGAGAGGCCAGAGACTGCGGCCAAGCCAAGTACAAAGTTCGAAGGTCGAAATACGAACGGATTCGCTCGAATGACACCGATGCGTGACGATTCCCGTTTTTCTCGGATTCGTAGTCCGCACTTTATCGTTCAGACGTGTTCTGCTCACTACCATGAATAAGGCCTTCGTTCGCGAACCAGAAGATACAGGGACCGGCCATTGCCCACGGTGCGGATCGTTGGCGATCGCAGTCGGCGCGGAGACTCTCGCGGCGCAGCTCGACGCGGAATCGCGGAAGCAGTTGGCCGACGCGGCATTCTATTGCCCATACCCGAAGTGCGATGTGGCGTATTTCGATCGCTTCGAGCGCACCGTGTCGGTGGACCAGTTGGGGCGGCCCACTTTTCCGAAGGATCCGTCCGCTCCGATGTGCAACTGCTTCGGCTTCACGACCGCCGAGATCGACGCCGATCTCCGCGAGGGAACGACCGTTCGGGTGAAGTCTTTGTTGGCGAAGTCGAAGTCGGTGGAAGCCCATTGCGCGACGTCCGCTCCCGATGGCCGCTGCTGCGCCGCTGAAGTGCAGCGCTACTACATGCGCGCCCGCTCGAACTCTTGACATCGGCGAACGATGCTGGAACCTAAGCCCCGAAGTGCATGAAGCGGGATTCCTTGCAGAGGGAATCTTCGTGGCCTTAGTGCCCGATGTGGTTTTTTAGCCGCATTCTCGAGGCGTTTTTATCAGAATAGGTATGCTGGGCAAACAGTTACGCTGTCAACACTGGCAGAATCGCCCACGAAATTCGTGCGCTGCTTGAGTTTGTCCGCGACGCGGTGCATATTAGAAATGACGATTGCGCTCGCGTTCACGACCCTGATATTGAGCCGTCGGGCAGCATTGAAAAAGGAGAAAGCGATGAGACGATTTCGCGGAGTTTCGATTGGATTGGTGGCTGTGGCGTTGGGCGCGGCGTTGCCAATTCGCGCGATGGCGTGCAACTGCGGGGCCACGGCGGTTGCGCCGATGGCCGCCGCGCCGGCGCTCGCCGTGGCGCCCGCCCTTCCCGCGGCGCCGATGACGGCGATGTATGCTCCCGCGCCTGAGATCACGGCGCTGCCGGCCTGCGGCTGCGCGGTTCCCGCGACCATCGAGCGGCGTTTCATGGTGGCCAAACCGGTTTACGAGACGCAGATGCGCGAGGAGCACTTCACCGTGCAGAAGCCGGTCTTCGAGACGGCCACGCGCGAGGAGCATTACACGGTGCGCAAGCCGATCTTCGAGACGGCCGAGCGCGAAGAGACGTATACCGTGCAGAAGCCGATCTACGAAACGGGCGAACGCGAAGAGCGTTGCACCGTGCTCAAGCCCGTCTATGAAACGGCGCTGCAAGACCAAGTGAGCACAGCGTACGCTCCAACTACCAGTTGCCAGAACGTCTATCTCGGCTGCGGTCAATGGACCCAGCAGCAGGTGACGAACTACGTGCCGCAAACGGTCGTGCAGAAGGTGCCGGTGCAAACCATGCACTACGCCCCGGAAGAGCAAGTCCGCAAAGTGCCGGTGCAAACGGTTCGCTACGTGGAAGAGCAACAGGTCCGCAAGGTGCCGGTGCAGACCGTCCGCTATGTCGACGAGGACCAGGTCCGCAACGTGCAGGTTCAGACGGTCCACTACGTCGAGGAGCAGCAGGTCCGCCAGGTGCCGGTGACCACCTGCCGCACGGTTTACGAAGAGCACGTCGAGCAAGTGCCGGTGCTGCCGTAATCTTTGGTTCGGCTCGCGTTTGCCAGATGATTCATGATCGGCGCTGACAAACGTTCCGACGCTGGCGGCGTCGCCCGCGAGCGGATCGAATCCGCAAGATTTGTTTTCATCCAAGAAGCCCAGGGGTTGCAACCTCTGGGCTTTTTGCGTCATAACAACCGTTTCTAAGAGGTGACTGTCCCAGAAATCGGCACGCACGGCGTGCCCTACTTTTGTTGCGGCACGCGGAGCGTGCCTACTACATTATGTCGACCAAGACGACGGAGCGACCGACGGGGCAGCGGTCCGGTGGCAGTGAGCACAAGCCGTATGTGCCGGACGAAGCCCGCGTTCCCGAGTTCACTTGGGGAGCGGTGATCGTCGGCTCGCTGCTGGGGATCGTGTTCGGAGCCTCGTCGCTCTATTTGACGTTGAAGGTCGGGTTGACCGTCTCCGCGTCGATTCCGGTCGCGGTGCTGGCGATTACGCTCTCGCGAGTTGCCTCGCGCCTTCTCGGCATCCGCCGGACCACGATCCTCGAGAACAATATCGTGCAGACCGCCGGCTCGTCCGGCGAATCGATCGCCTTTGGCGTCGGTGTGACGATGCCGGCGCTGATGATCTTAGGCGCGGAGATGGACGTTGGCCGGGTGATGGTCGTCGCGGTCTTGGGGGGCCTGCTCGGAATCTTGATGATGATCCCGCTGCGGCGGGCGTTCATCGTCAAGCAGCACGACACGCTCAAGTATCCCGAGGGAACGGCCTGCGCCGACGTGCTGATCGTCGGCGAGCAAGGGGGCACAAGCGCCAAAACCGTATTCATTGGATTCGGCTTGGCATTCGTCTATAAGTTCCTGATGGACGGCTTGAAGTTCTGGAACGGGACCCCGACGCGAGTGCTCAAGTGGTACAAGGGGGCGGTAGCGGCGATGGAAGTGGACCCGGTTCTATTGGGAGTTGGCTACATCATCGGCACGCACATCTCCTGCATCATGATGGCCGGCGGACTGCTGACCTATTTCGTCCTGATGCCGGCGATCCATTTGTTCGGCGATCAGTTGGACGCGCCGGTTTATCCCGCCAGGATGGCGATTCATGCCATGGGCGCGACGGAACTGCGGGAGAATTTCACGCTCTACATCGGCGCCGGCGCAGTCACGGCCGGCGGCATCATCAGCTTGTTCCAGTCGCTCCCTTTGATTGTCCGATCGCTGGTGTCCGGCATTCGAGACATGAGCGCCACGCGCCGCGGCAATGGGGGCGGGGCGGTTCGCCGCACCGACCGGGATATGCCCATGTGGCTCGTGGGAGTCGGCTCCTTGGCGTTGGTCGGCGCTATCTGGTCCACCACGCCGATGCACGAGCACTTTGCCTGGATTCCCAAGCTGGAAATGAATCCGTTGGGCGCGGTGCTGATCGTGCTCTTTGGGTTTCTGTTCGTCACGGTTTCGTCGCGGCTGACGGGCGAAATCGGGTCGTCGTCGAACCCGATTTCAGGCATGACGGTAGCGACGCTTCTGCTAACGTGCCTGGTTTTCTTGGCAATGGGTTGGACGACAACCGAGGATCGTTTGGCGGCGCTTTCCGTGGCAGCAGTCGTTTGTGTTGCAGCCTCGAATGGCGGAACGACCTCGCAGGACTTGAAGACTGGGTACCTCGTCGGCTCGACGCCGCGTTTGCAACAGTGGGCCATCGTAATTGGAACTTTAACCTCGGCCCTAGTCATCGGCGTGATCTTGATCGCGCTCAACAGCGCTAGCACCATCTATAGCAAGCGGAATCTGCCCGTACCGGCACAACCCTTGGACGTCAGCAAGTTGACCGACCAGGGACGCGCACCAGACGACGGCACTGTCTATCACATTTGGCGGCCGACGGAAGGAAACGCCGAGCGCGTTCCGCCGGGAAAGTATCTCGTGGACGATGGCGGGCGGATTCGCTATCTCGTCGATCCGGGGATCAACGGCCGGCTGAAGCAACGAGACGACGGCACGGAGGTTCTGAAATATGATGCGCCCAAGGCCAAACTCATGGCGCTCGTCACCGACGGAATTCTCAATCAGAAGCTGCCCTGGACGCTGGTGCTGTTAGGGGTTTCGATTTCCGTGGTCCTGGAACTGTGTGGCGTCCCCTCGCTCCCGTTTGCCGTTGGCGTGTACCTGCCGATTTCGACGTCCACTCCGATCTTTCTCGGCGGCTTGATTCGTTTTGTGGCCGACAAGTTCGGCAAGAGCGCACGCGCCCAAGGACGCACGGAATCAGAGTCGGACATGAGCCCTGGCGTGCTGTTCTCCACCGGGTTCATCGCGGGGGGATCCGTTGGTGGAGTATTGATCGCGTTTTTCTCATTCAGCGATGCGATTCCCAATTGGCTCGGCCAATGGCAATATCGGCAAGTAGCCGTCAGCGAAGCCCCTTCGTTCCAAGCCCAAATGGATCAAGTGGCGGCGCACGAGTTGGGCTTGACCATGCCGACCGAGATCAAGACGGACGAGGACAAGCAGTATCTCAAGGCGATCCAGGGTCTGACGTACGAGATCATCGAACTGAATCGCGATCAACTGGCGCGGCTCGCGCCCGTGGCGGCCGGCATCGTGCTCAAGCTCCCGTCAGATGAAACCTACCGCGTCCCGCGGAATGAGACGCTTGGCGCCATTTCCAAGGAATTGTTCAAAACGGAAGACAAGGCCCAACAATTGCTGGAGTTTAACGAGAGTGTCATACCACTTCCCGATCGATTACCCCCCGACACTCGGCTGAAGCTGCCACAGCACACCTGGCCATCGCTGGCGGCGTTCGGAGTTCTGGCACTATTGCTGCTTGCCGTTGGCCTCGGTTGGCTGTTTTCCGGCGGCCCTTCCGCGACAACCACGCCGAAGCGTCCAGCCGCCCCGCCGGGACAGGACAGCGGCGGCGCGGCCATCCGCAAGCCGCCAGACAAGAGATGACGATCGAGAATCACTTCCTCGGAGAGCGACAATCATGCCGAAGCAGTTTTCCCAATGCCGTGCCATCCGCGCGTTGCGTCTATTCCCGATCCTTTCGCTGGTTTTGTTGCCCATGTTGACCAACTCTTCAATTGGCGACGAAGGCATGTGGCTATTCAATAACCCGCCGACCAAGCTGCTCAAGCAGAAGTATGGTTTCGAGCCGTCGGCACAATGGCTGGAGCACCTGCAACGGGCGGCCGTCCGGTTCAATGACGGCGGGAGCGGATCGTTCATCTCCGCCGACGGCCTCGTGCTCACGAACCATCACGTCGGCCGCGGGGCGCTGCAAAAACTGAGCACGCCCGAGCACGATTACACGAACGAGGGCTTCCACGCCAAGACGCGGGCCGACGAGTTGCGGGCCGTCGATAGCGAACTCAATGTGCTGCAAAGCATCGAGGACGTCACCGACAGGGTCAACGCGGCGGTGAAGCCCGGCATGACCTCGGCTCAGGCCCATGAAGCCATTCGGGCAGTCACCAACACGATCGAGAAGGAATCGCACGACGCCACCGGCCTGCGCAGCGACGTGGTCACTCTCTATCACGGCGCGGTTTATCATCTCTATCGCTACAAGCGCTACACCGACGTGCGGATCGTTTTCTCGCCCGAGGAGGCAATCGCCTTCTTCGGCGGCGATCCCGACAACTTCGAATACCCGCGCTACGATCTCGATTTCTGTCTGTTTCGAGTCTACGAAGACGGCAAGCCAGCCAAGATTGAGCATTATCTCAAGTGGAACCCACAGGGAATTCACGACGATGAGCTGGTCTTCGTCGCCGGCCATCCTGGGCACACCGATCGGATGGACACGGTCGATCACCTCGAATTCATTCGCGATATGAATCTTCCGCGGCGCCTTGATCAACTCTACCGGCGAGAGGTCGTCTTGGGAGCATTCGGCGCGCGGAGTCAAGAGAATGCTCGGCGGGCGCAGAACGAACTCTTGGGCGCGCAAAATTCTCGCAAGGCCCTCGGCGGTCAGCTTGCCGGCTTACAAGACCCGGCCACGATGGCCCGCAAACGCGAGGAAGAGAAGTCGCTCCGCGAGAAGCTGGCGGAACGCGAGCGGTCGGGCGACGCGGCAAAACCGAAATCCGACTTGGCCGCCTGGGACGATGTCGCCGCGGCCCTGTCGGCTTGGCGCAAGATTTACACCGACCTGGATATGCTCGAGGCCGAGCAAGGCTTCAATAGCCGGCTGTTTCGGCTCGCCCGCACGCTCGTGCGGCTGCCGGCCGAAGACGCCAAGTCGAACTCCGAGCGGTTTCCCGAGTTCGCCGAATCGAGCCGGCCATCGCTCGAGCAGCGACTTTATTCCACCGCTCCGATCTACGACAATCTGGAAACGCTCAATCTAGCCGACTCGCTCTCGTCGCTCGTGACCAAGCTGGGGGCCGACAACGACGTGGTCGTGAAAGTGCTTGCCGGCAAATCGCCGCGCGATCGGGCCGCCGAATTGATTCACGGCACGAAGCTCAAAGACGTGGCCGAACGGAAGCGGCTGGCGGCCGGCGGCACGAAGGCGATCGAACAATCGACCGATCCAATGATCGAGCTGGCCCGGCTGGTCGATCCGCCGTCGCGAGCGCTGCGTAAGAAGTACGAGGAAGAGGTGCAAGAGCCTCTGCGGCAGGCCTACTCGAAGATCGCCGCCGCGCGGTTCGCCATCACGGGGACCGACACGTACCCGGATGCCACCTTCACGCTCCGGCTGGCCTTCGGCGTCGTCAGAGGCTTCACCGACGAAGGGCAGACGATCCCCCCCTGGACCACGATGGCCGGCGCGTTCGAGCGCGCGGCAGAGCATAAGAACCAGGAGCCGTTCCGCCTGCCCGAAAGCTGGCTCAAACACAAGGATCGGATCGACCTGAAAACGCCGATGGATTTCATCTGCACGGCCGACATCATCGGCGGCAACTCGGGGAGCCCCGTGGTCAATCGCCGCGGCGAATTGGTCGGCCTCATCTTCGACGGCAACATCCAATCGCTGGTGCTCGACTTCGTCTATACCGACGAGAAAGCCCGGGCCGTGGCAGTCGACGCCCGGGCAATCGTCGAGGCGCTACGCAAGATCTACGACGCCGGCGAGATCGCGGACGAGATTGCCGGGAAGACGAGAGTGGCCGAGAAGCCGGCGCGATGAAAGTGCGCCGAACTGCCGACGCTGGCAGCGTCGCGCACGTAGCCGACGCCGCTAGCGTTGGGACCGCAAGTTCCAAGTCCTCTATGGCTCAATTGCAACAGGTTGTCGGTGTGCTATATGACGCCGGTTGAATATAGGTCGTCGGAGTCAGGGCGCGATAGGTGGTGGTGGCGGGAGCCGCGGCCACCGGCTGGCAGGTGCAGGACTGCGGCTGATAAACGGGCGCCGCCGGATAGACCGGGCCCGGAGCATAGGCCGGATACGCGGGGGGCGCGTACGTTGTGCCATAGCCGTTGGTCGGGGTCGAACTACAACCGCTGGCAAATCCAGCCAAACCGACAAGCAGGATGATCCATTTCATAGCCAAATTCCTTGTGAGAAGCGATGAGCGGGATCCGGCCCATGCGCGCGATCGCGCGGTGGACGGGCGAGGCCGTTTGGGGCCGAAAAGGTAGGTCGGATCGTTAGTCGGGTCAAGAGCAGTCGAACGAAAATCGAGGATAAACCGCCAAGGCGCCAAGGACGCCAAGATAGGCAGCGAGCGGTTCGCAATCATTTCACCCGGCTGTTAAGATAGTGGCGAGGCGAACAGGATTTTTCTCTACCAACGAGGTTTTCGACATGATCCGAATCTCGCCAACGATCCGCCATGTCGTGTTGACAGTCGTTGCCGCGTGGCTGCTGACTTCGGGATTCACCCCGTGCGTGCTAGCGGCCGAGCCGACCGCCGCCCCACACCGGCTGCTTTATGTCGCCGAGCCGGGAATCCGAGATTACCTGCAATATGGCGGAGCCGGGATTCTGGTTTTCGATATCGACCATGACCATACCTTCGTTAAACGGATCGAGACGGCGGCAAGTCGGGTGGCGAAGCCGGAAAACATCAAAGGGGTTTGCGCGAGCGCCGCGACGCGGCGGCTCTACTACACAACGCTCACGCGGCTCTATTGCCTCGACCTCGCGACGGAGAAGGGTGTGTGGGATAAGGAGCTTCCCGGCGGCTGCGATCGCTTGGCGATCACGCCCGATGGCAAGCGGCTATTCGTTCCGTCGCTGGAAGGCCCGCACTGGAACGTCGTCGATGGCGAGAGCGGAGCGATCATCGCGAAGATCGAAACCAAGAGCGGCTCGCACAACACGGTTTGCAGCCCCGATGGCACGCGCGTGTATTGTGCCGGCCTGCACTCTCCGGTCTTGACGGTGGTCGACACGGCGACGAACGAGGTCGCGAGCAAAGTCGGGCCGTTCAGCGCCGAGATTCGCCCGTTTACCGTCAACGCCGAGAAGACCCGCTGCTATGTCACGGTGAACCGGCTGACGGGATTCGAGATCGGCGATCTTACCACCGGCAAGTTTCTCGAGCGCGTTGAGGTGAAAGACATCAAGACGGGCCAGCCCCTGCGCCATGGCACCCCGAGCCACGGGATCGGCATGACTCCCAATGAGCGCGAGATCTGGGTTTGCGATTCGGTGGGCCACGCGCTGCACATCTTCGACATGATCGAAGTGCCTCCGCGCGAAGTCGCTAGCGTGAGCGTTCGCGATGAGCCGGGCTGGGTCACATTCAGCCTCGACGGCCATTTCGCGTATCCTTCGACCGGCGACGTGATCGACACGGCCAGCCGCAAGGTCGTCGCTCAACTGCAAGACGAAACAGGGCGCCCTGTTCAAAGCGAAAAGCTGCTGGAGATCGACTTCCGCGACGCACAGGTCCTAAAGGTCGGCGATCAATTCGGGATCGGCCGCGGGGCCACGCGGTAATGCCGGCTGGTTCAGGATGGAGCACTCTCGATGCGCTTAGAACGCCTAACAAATCCGGCGGGGACTGTCCCCCTTTTGCGAAGTCCGCGGAGCAAAATGGGGACTGTCCCCTTCTCCCAGCCCGGTTTGTTAGGCGTTCTCATTTCGTCGGCGAATAGTCGGTCGGCGAAAGCAGGACGGACTTCACGCCGTCCGGGGCGGTCAATGAGCCACGGCCGGCCTTTTCGGATGCCGCTTTGGCGGCTTGCCATTCTGGGTCAGCCCCGAAGACTTTGAAGCTGTCGTCGCGCGCCTGCTTCGATTTATGGGCGAGCAAGTAGACGAGAGTGTCGCCGGCGCCCTTCTGATCGGCGTCGAGCGACCAATAGCCGAGGTTGGTCATGCCGTGCTTGGCGAAGAGCGCGATCGTGTGGTCGCGGAATCGGGCGTGCAGAAGTTCAAGATTGCCCGGCGAGGCCGTGTAGGTGCGCAGCTCGAACACGCGCGGCTCGCCGTCGGTGGCCGGCTTGATCTCGGGACTGAAATCGGTCGCGTGCAAAAAGGTCGATTCGACGTGGGTCACGAGCTTGCCGTCCTTTTCCGAGGCAGCCTGAGCGGCTTTCCAATCGGGATCGGCCATAAACTCCTTCCACGATTTGGCCCGCGCATCGCGGCTCGGATACGCCAGGATGTAGTAGAGCTTGTGCTCCGTGTTCTCCAGCGGCACCCAATACCCGATGTTCGTCATGCCATGCTTCTCGAACAGTTTGCAAGTGTGATCGCGAAACCTCGCATGCAGCGCATCGAGCTTGCCGTCGGCCGCGGTATAAACCCGCAGTTCGAAGCAGCGTGTGTCCTTCGGCGAGTCAGTGGCGAAAAGGGTCGCGCTGGCGGTTATAGCGAGATCGATCGCGGCGAGAAAGGGGCTGGAGGTCATGGGAATTTCGCCTCGTAGTATTTGACGGGAGATGAGATAGCGGAATTCGCAAGAATTCCGACGGTGAAACCTTGATTGGAGCTTCTGAATTCTTGCGAATTCAGCTAGGGCTTGTCAAATCACGCCCGACCGAATCGCACAAGACGCCGCTCAAATCATGTAATACAACGCGTCCGAATTCGGCTCGATTTTGTTGCGCAGCGCGCAGGCTGGGCAGGTATGGTCGCCGAGCAGCTCGTAGCCATGGCGCACGGCGTCGATCGTCGAGGAGCCGGGGGAGGCTGTGTCTTGGTAGAAAATTCGATCTGCTGGCAGCAGATCGTAGAACCGCAGGTTGATCATCGCCTGGCTGAAATCCTCGCGCACTCCGCAAAGCAACACCTTCACGCCTCGATCGTGCATATCGTGCAGAAATTGCTCGAAGAGCTTCATGCAGACCATGTCGGGATTGCGGGTCCGCCGAAGCCGCAGGACGATCACTTTCGCTCCGGCCGCCGCGCGATCGTGAAGTTGGTCGAAGATCGCTTCCAATTCGGGCGACGCGCCGAAGAACAATTCCCCCTCCAGATCGAAGACCACCAAGCCGGTGCAAGGCTGCTCGTCCGGGAGCAGCTCGCGGACGATCCGATCGGCCCCGACGGCCAGTTCGGTCCCTTTGAGCCGCGAAGCCCTGGGAATGTACATAATGAACGAGAGCATCGTGCCGATCAGAATCGAGAACTCGACGCTCCAGAAAACGGCCGTCAGCGCCGTGGCCAGCACCAGCACGGCATCGTAGCGCGAAGTGCGCAGCGCGTAATGCAGCCGCGGCCAATCGACCAGCCCGTAAGCCGTCACCATCAGAATGCCGGCCAGGGCGGCTTTGGGGACATAGCCGGCCAGCGGCGTGAAGAGCAGCATGATGACGGCCGTGGCCGCGGCGGAAAACACGCCCGACAAACGGCTAACCGCCCCCGCTTGAAAGTTGATCGCCGAGCGGGTGAGCGATCCCGAGCCGGGCATGCACTGGAACAAGCCGCCGCTCAAATTGGCGAGCCCCTCGGCCAGACATTGGCGATTGTAATCCAGCGCTTGCCGCGTTTGAGTCGCCAGGGATTTGGCGATCGCCAGGGCTTCGAGCAGGCCCAGCACGGCGATCGCGACGGCGCTGCCTCCCATTTCCTTCATCCAATCGAGATTGAAGGCTGGCAGGTGAAATCCCGGCAATCCGCCCGGCACATTTCCCACCACGGCCACCAACCGCTTGCCGTTGCCGTCAACGACCGACCAGCCGAGCCAATCGGTGAGCGCCGCGGCCACGATCAGCACGAGCAGCATGTCCAATCGCGGCAAATGAAACTTTCGCACGATCCGCCGCAGCACGACGACCGAGATCGTCACTCCCAGCCCGATCCCCAGCGCTCGCGGATTGATTGCGCCGCCGTGGTCGATCGTCTGCGACAGGCGATAGAGAATGTGCTGATGGCCGTTGCCTTGGTCGACGAGTCCGAACAAGTTGCCCACCTGGCTGATCACGATCAGCACTCCGGCACCGGCCATGAAGCCGAGCACGACTGACTCGGAGATATAGCGCGTCAGGTCGCCGAGCTTGAATAGCGCGATGGCGATTTGAATCGCGCCAACCATGACGGCCAGCAGGAACATCGCCTCGGCGACTTTTGTCGGATCGGGATGCACCGACGAGCTGAGGAACGCCAGCGCGCTGAACACGACCAGCGAAATGGCGTTTGTCGGGCCGTTGATCAGGAACGACGATGAGCCGAAGACCGAACCGACCGCCGTCACCACGATGGCCGCGTAGAGCCCATAGCGCGGTTCGACACCGGCGATCAGCGCGTAGGCCATCGCCTGCGGGGTGGCAATCGCGGCCACGGTCAGCCCGGCGATCGCATCGTGCCGGACTCCCGTCCAGCCGTAGCCGCGGCGCGCGGCGATCTGTTCGGGACGCTCGGGAGTTGATTCCAACTTCGCAGCCATCGCGATCGGCTATTTCGGTTCCCAGCCCGGACGATACTCGCGAGCCCAAAGCCGCATCGCATCGTCGTCGTGCAGAATGTGGCCGGTCTGCGGATCGCAGTCAAGAGCGCGGCCGACACGGTAGGCGATGTTGCCGAGATGGCAGAGGAGGGCCGATTTGTGCCCTTCCTCGATGTCGGCATGAGGGCGGCGCCCGGCGCGAACGCTCGCGAC
>DASZFO010000034.1 GCA_035939775.1 Pirellulales bacterium
CACTCTTCCCGAACGAAGCGTCGCTGCTACGATTGGTGACCGGCGTGTTGATCGAGATCAGCGAAGAATGGGAGACCACCAAGCGTTATGTAACTTTTTGAAATCAAGCCAACCCGCCACCACGCACAAAAACACCTTTATAGAAAACGCGGTACGGGATCGATCGCGCCTACCGTGCCGGTGTATGCGCTTTCAGGCCCTTTTGGAAAACGAAGCGTCTTTGGAAACCAAACGTTCCGCCGATCAGCAACCCGATAAGCCCCAAACTAGACAAACTTGCGACGTCAGCCGGTTCGGGAACAGTGTTATGACCATTGCCGAAGGCGATTACAATCGACTGGTCTTGAACCTCTTGCGAGTTATCGAGCGCGTAGACGTTCGCCCCAGCATATAGCGCGGAAGTCGGTGGCGCCTGACCGGTGTAAAGTGACTTCAGCCATACGTTCGCGTCAGCCACAGCTGTCGTAATGTTTGAACCCCCACTTACCTGAATGTTGTTGGAATCGCTGTTGATCTTCAGAGGGTTTGAGGACGATTTCGCATTGACGACGTCCCAAATCGCCACGGTTAACGCATCCGAAGCGACACTCTTGACCGGATTCGTGGGAATATTATGCACTGGGTCTGCGTTGACGTAGTCTTGAATCAATGCCAGTACATTGTCGGCCTGAATCGTGCCCAGGGTCTGGTTGGTTTCACCCGTCAGATCCGTCGCAAGTGATGTTACGGTGAACTGGGCAGTCTGACCATAAAAAATATCCTCGGTTAGAGCGATACAATACCCAGTATAAGACCCATCAGGAATCAGAGGGTTGGTCTTGTTATCGATGTTTTGGATCGTATAAGGGTATGGACCAGCAACGGTGCTAGTACTGGTTCCACTCGTGTCCGTTACTGAAAGCGAGTCACCAAAACGCGGGTCACCAGCACTCGCAATCGTAAGATTGACCGTATCGGCGAACGCTGAGCCGGTAATGGTAAACAGAGTCGCAAACGTCATTGCTCGAACCACGCGATTCATATATATCGCTCCTAATCCAACCCTGTTGGCCATCTCGCCGAGGAAATAACAACGCGGGTTCTCGCGAAACACTTCGGGCTGGATGTCAAAGTCCTGACCACGATTCGACTCTTTTATAACCCCTTCCCAAATGCTTGCAAGCAGAAAAGCCCAAAAATGCATTAAGCCGCAAGAAGTTGCGCAATCTCGCAATCTGCCAAAATAACGGTATTGCGAGACGGTTTTCTGGTATGAAGTTGTTGCGGAGTGACCTGAAAATATGATCGGATCCGTGGGCTGCAGGCGATTCCCACCCCATGCCTTCATAGCCCTTGGTACAGAAAATCAAAGCTGCTCAAAGCGGCAGCTTTTAAAGCAATTCCAACAGATTGTCCGCCAAACCAGCAGCCGATGGCTCGCCGTAAACCGTCTGCCCATCAACTCTTTCCCATCCCGACCAATAATTATCGTTGGTGATTTCCCAGCCCGAGGCAATTACTTTATCCAACGCTCCAAAGTGGCGGAAGCCGGTCGAAGGGCTTCGGACGTCGCTTAGTGCTGGCAAGGGGATTTCGGTTTGCATGATTTCACTGCCGCCGAGCGAACTCCGACAGAAAGGTGGGGGCGGCTGGTTGGCGGCAGGTGAAATTGCAGCGATCGTCACTCGCGCCAGTGCCATCCAAGTCGCCGATGGCTGGGGCTCGGAGCTGGGCCGGGTGCTTCCGCTGGCTGACGACGACGAACGCCATTGATCCGACCCTCTGGCCAGAAGTGCTTCGGAACGTCCGTCAACACGTTTCGCCGCGGCTGCGGAACGCGCAAAGATCGACGAGACAGCGGAGCGCGAAGCGCTCGCCGCGACCGGCAATCGATTTGTCGCAGCGGCCCCGCCATTTGCGCCGCTGTTTGAGTCCAGTGCTGCCGGGGCAAGTGCATTGCCGTCGAGATCGCTCGGAGCGATCGTGACCATGCCAAAAGCACTAGCCGAGCCACCTATTATCAATGCGGACTGGCGAATGGAATTAGCCGTCAGATCGCTGCCGGAGTTGACCACTAAGTTGCCCGTGCCGTCGATTATGCCGACCAATTGATCGGTGCCAGATACCAGGATGCCAGCGGCCGCGGTGCTGTTGTTGCTAATATTGACACTGTTCGAACCGCCGGTCAGGTCCGAGATGTTGCCAGCGAGTTCGAGCTGCGCATCGGCCATAATCGTGACGGTGACTCCCGGACTGAACGTCGGAGTCGCCGGCTCGTTAAACCGCAACGATCCGCCATCCAACTGCATGTTGCCGTTGAAACTTTTGGCTTCGGTGAAAGTCAGCGTGCCCGCCCCAATTTTGGTAAGTGCGCTGTAGGTGTCCCAAGCGGCGGTCGAGGAAGAGGCGACGGTAACGTGCTGCGTGGCATCCAGCGCCGCAATCAATTGATCAGCAATGGCGGGCAATGGCGCGAGCAGATTGATCGTCTGAGACCCGGCCGGCAAGTCGAACTGGATGGTGTGCGTTAGGCCGGGTGCTCCCGCGGCGTTGAGCAAGGCTTGCCGCAGCGTTCCCGTGCCGCTGTCTCCACTGGTCGTGACTTGGGCGGGCACGTTTTCAACGAAGCTTGTGCTGGCGCCGTTGACCAGAGCGTTGCCCGCAGCATCAATTATTCCCGACCCGGCCGCAGTCAGGGTCAGAACATATGTACCTGGAGTATCGGTCAGGCTGGCCAAGTTGCCGAGAGTGAAGGTTGTGTTGTCGCTCGTAGTTAATGTCTGCGACGAGGTAAGCAGGTTAGCGCCATCGTTCTGCGCGAGAGATAGCGCGGCCAAGACGAACTCAGTCACCGGCTCACTAAACACGATGTTCAGCTGCGCGACCGCCGAGATTTGCGGATTGGGGCCAACGGGGGTGATCGCGACGGTCGGTGGAGTCAAGTCGATGACGAAACTGCTCGCGGTATTGACGGCCAGCGGACTCCCGGCCGCATCGGCGATGCCCGAGCCAGACGCAGTGAGCGTGAGGGTATAAGTGCCGCTCGATCCGGTGAGCTGGGCCAAGTTCCCCAGCGTGAAAGTGGCGTTGTCGCTCGTAGAAAAAGTCTGTGACGCGGTCAGCAGGTTGGCACCACCGTCTCGTGTCAGCGATAGCGACGCCAAGACAAAGCCCGTGACGGGCTCGTTGAAGACGATTTGCATTTGTGCGACGGTCGAATTTCGCGGACTAGGACTGACGGGTGTAATTGTCGCAGTGGGTGGAGTGGCGTCGACAACGGTATTGAGGAAATACTCGCCGGTCGTGCCGCCGCCGCTAACGTGAATGCGATAGAATCCGCTGACTGCCGCTTGTTGAATGATCGACTGGTTCCCGGCGACGGAACCGAGGAGCACATCGGAGGGGCTATAGAGCTGGATTTGCGGACTCAGATTGTTGACGAATTGTGCGGGCCCGCCGCCGGGTATAATATAGGTCTGGACCGATAGGCTCATGCCCGCGTTGAGGTCGACAGCATACCAGTCGTCTGGGGTCGCATCCAGAATCGCGCCCAGGACGCCACGGGTTCCGCTGATATTCTGGGCCGCGGCGAAGTTCGTGCCAGTTTTTGTGTCGAAATCGGAATTGCGATCGATAACCAGTGTGTATGGCGTGCCATCGTCGCCGCTTACGGCGGCATAATAGGTGCCGGCTTTGGGGGCCACGAAGCCCTCGATGGCTTGGCCAACGTCGGTATTAAGCGTCGTGCCGCTGGCCAATGTGGTGCCTTGTGCGTTCTGCAAAACCAGAGTAACAGCGCCGGCGCTTTGAGACGTGACGACCAGCATCGCCGTCTGTCCGGCCGTGAGACTGAAGGCGTAATCGTCAGGAACGCTCAGTCCGACCCCGATCTCAGTGCTGACACCACTACCGATATAGGGGCTGTTGGTCGACTTGTATGACAGAAGCAGGGAGTTTCCGGCCGAGGATTGGTCACCGCTTGCCTTAACTCCAAGGGTGGCCGTGACGCCGCCGGCGCCGAAATCGCCGCTATTGAGATTCAGATAGTTGAATAGGATCGTGCCGTCCGCGTCGAGAATCGCCTCGAACGTGACCAATCCGGCATTGTTACCATTGGTAAAGCTCACATCGTTCCATTGCACGACCAGTCGCTGGTTGCTACCGGAGCCCTTGACCTGCCAATACACGTCTGAATTTGCCGAGCCGCTCACCACTAAGTCGGCCCACAGCGGAGCAATGGTCGGCCCGCTGGGCGACGATTGCAGGTTCGAGTTAGCGTAGGCGGACGTGCCAGTGCCGCTTCCCAAAGTAATTAGACCATTACTGGAAACATTGAACGTTGCGTACGAGGTGCCATAAAAGTTGAAGGCGAAAGTCCCACTAAGACCCACCGAAACAAAGCCATCGTCAACGCCCTTGAGAATCGCCGAGCCGGTGGAACTGATATCGTCGAACTGCTGGGCGACCGTGGCGGCCTGGTAGCCGAAGGCATCGGACGCAGAGCGATGGTGCGTCGTGATCGCGCCGGCAACGGCGCCGCGCTGGGCGCTGTTCCCCAGCGCGATGAAGCTGGGGTCGATGTTCTGGGCGGTCGTCACAGAATTGTTGGCGGCTCCGCCATGTGCAGAAGTGGAAAGTGCGGCGTTCAAATAGGCCTGTACAACATAACTGCCAATAGTGTCGCTCAGCCCATCGATGTTAAACGTATACGTACCGGTCGTGGGGATCGGTGTAGTTTGCAGGATGACCGGCGTGCCGGCAGCGATCGATGACGCGGAAGTTAATACGCCGGGGCCGTCGACAACGACGCCGGGTTGCAAGCCAGCGGCCGGCGTGACGAGCACCGTCAGCGTTTGTCCGGCAGCCACCGACAACGCAAACGATTCGGTGCCGCCCGCAAAGTCAATTGAGCCGCCGACGCTGTTCTGATAAATCAACGAGCCGTCCGGACTAATTGACGCGAGAGGCGTGGGGAAGACTATGTAAGTGAATGTCGCGCTGAAAGACGATAATGAAACTCCATCGCTCCTTCGGGCGATTTTGCCGGCCGCAATCGACATAGTTTGGAGCCCCAGCGTCGTCACGGGGCTGGAGTTGAATCGAAACGTCAGTGTCTTCGCGTCGGTTTGCGTCACGGAGTCGGCAGGAATTCCATTGACCTGCAATGCGGCCGCCGACACATTCGTCGTTGCATACGGGGAACTGAAAACGACGGTGAAACTGGTCGGCGGGGACGTGACGGTCCCGGCAGCCGACGGCCTGGACGAGCTTACGGTGTAGGGACCGATCAGCCCGGCGACCACCGACGGCACGATGGGCGAGCCAAGACCGGTCACGAGATCGTACCCAGGCCCGGCATTGCTGCCGTTGCTACCAATGATGATGTCGTTGAAGTCGGCGCTGGGCAAAGAATATAGCTTCGGGAGCGTGCCCGTTGCGCCGTCCAGCGAGGCCAGTTCATTGATAGCACGCCCCTGATTTGCGACTGCAATCAGGGCGCCCCATGCAACCACCGAGAAGCTGGTGCCGCCGGTTTGCATCCAGGGAGTCGTGCCGTAATCCCACGAATCGTAAATCGCTACGTAGGTTCCGGCGTCGAAAGCAACGTCCGGCGCCGTGCGCACCGAGCTGCTGAACCGCGTTACCACGCCATTTTGATAAGCCGGCTGTGGCTCAATCGTGCTGATCCCGCCGCCGCTGCCGCTCCAACCGGACTCGCCGATCCCGCCGTCGCCAGGTTGTGGGACACGATTGCCGTTGGCATCCACCGTCAGGGTGGTGCCGCCGACCGCGACGACGTTGGGCGAATAGGCGGGATATTCTGCAGGTTGTCCGGCGTCACCGGTCGAGGCCAAGAATGTGACACCGGTATGATTGATGGGAGTTGTAAAATGCGAATTGTCGCCAAGATCGCTCGAGTGCTCCTCGCGACCGAAGCTCATCGATACGACGGTCACGCTCGGCACGTTGCGAGCGTAATCCACGGCCGCGTACAAATCTGGGTCTGAGCCGCTATTGGCCTCTACCAGAAGGATGTTGGCGCCTGGGGCCAAAACATGTGCCCACTCGACGTCCAGCGAGGTTTCCAGCTCCCAGGAATTGTTTCCTGCTCCGGCCGGATCGGTTCCGGGAAAAGCGGTCGTGCTACCGGTTTGGCTGACCTTCGTGAAGGTCGGGGGGGCGGGCAGACCAAAATACGTGTCGAACTGCTGCAAGTCGCCGAGAATATTCGGATCGTCGTAGGCGTCGATGATCGCAATCGTCTGACCAGAGCCATCGCCCTGGACTGCGCTATAGGAGAATGTCGTTTGGTCGAAGCCGTAGGCGTGGCGGAGCTGGCTCGGAGTGAGGGCACCGCCGGGAGGCGCGGAATTGGCTAGTGGAACCGAGCTGCCGGCGGGAGGGACAAGCACCAAGGTCGGCTTCGCCGTGGATTGCGTCGACAGCAGCCGGCGCGATTCAAGCTGCTCGAACGCCGGGCGAAAGTGCCGCCTGCCGGAGTTCCGCCGAGTTGGCTTGGGATGACGATTACAGCCCGATCCCCACAGTTGTCGCTGCGAATTCAAATCTGCTGGCGACATCACGAATGGCGATTGGGCCCCGATTGCCGATAAACCAATCTCGCTTGAAATCGATATACGTGGCCGACACAGCCAGCGTCGGCGGCCGGCGCTGGCTGCGTCCAGGCCGCACTTGCCAACTCAGCCCCGCCTATAGCGTAACGAGCTTTCCATCCCCTTTTTTCTCGACGCTCTCTGCTCTCCGCCACCTGTTCCAGTCACCCTTGTTGCCCCTGCAACTTTGCCGCCAGTTCTTGGTACGCCGGTCTTTCCATTGGATTCAAGTTTTCGGGCTTAAGCCCCTTCTTTCGGGCCTCGTGCAGCGCCTGCGCAGCAGCTTGAGTCTGCCCAAGCTGATAACAGGCCAGTGCGCGGTGGAATTCGCGGTTTGGCCGAGGTTCGGCGCTCAGGGCTTGTTCCAAATCTGTCAGGGCTTGTTGCGGTTTGCCGAGCGCGAGGTAAACGGAAGCCCGAGAATCCAAGAGCGCCGGGAGCGGGCCAGCCGCTGCGATGGCTTGATCGACAAGTTGGAGTGCTTCGTCGAGTTGTTTTTTCTCAAGCGCGAGGAGCATGGCCAGATTGTTCATGGATACGACGTTCGACGCGTCTTTTTTCAGGACTTCCCGGTAGGTCTTTATTGCATCGTCAAAACGTTCCTGGCGGATGCGAAGATCCGCCAAGGCGATCAAAAGCGCCGGCGCATGATCGGTCCGGTCAACCGCCGCCAGCAGTAGATTCTCGAGCGGGGAGCGAGGAGCGGAGGGGGCGACAGCGGGGTCGCTTTCCACGAGTTCGACGATGGCTTGGGCTAGGGAATTGGGATCGGCTTTGGTGCCGGTTGCTTCCAGCAGCGAGAGCGATTCGTCGAACCGGCCTCGGCGGGCGAGAAAGCCGGCCAGCGCGAGTTGCTGTTCGGGCTGCTCCCCGACGCTTTTCCGGTACATGCTTTCCGCCTCGGCAAGCAGCTTGTCGGCGGCCGGGGATCGATCCGGGCCGGTCGCGCCACGGGACAATTCTTCAAGCCGTGCGGCGACGAGCAACGCTTTCTTTGTTGCTTCGGCCGGAGGCAACTCTTGCCGTGCCAGGGCGTCGCGCAACGTTTGGATGGCCGCATCGACTTGCCCGTGCTTGACGAGCAATTCCGCTTTGAGGCTGGCGGTCGCGAACTCGTTAGGAGCGATTTGCTCCAGACGGCGAATCCAGAGTTCGGCCTCGTCGGCCTCGTCGTGCTGGAGGAGTTGGGTCAGGTACAGGGCCATAGAACGCGGGTCCTTTTCATGGCTCGTAACAAGATTGCGGAGCAGCGTCGACGCCCGCGGCCAGTCCTTAGCGGCCAGATAGAGCTGCGCAAGCGCAATCCGCAAATTGTCCGCGTCCGGCTGCGCCTGAAGCAGCTTCTCGAGGATCTCGATCGCCATCTGGCGCCGCTCAGGCTGCGGGCAGAGGGCCAATGCGAAACTCTTTTCGCGGAGATCCTCCGGCGAGACGCCGGCGGCGAGATTTTGCTCGATCAGCGCCAGCGCCTGCTGGATCTTTGAATAGCGGCCACTGGCCCGCAACACGGCGGCCAACTCCCGGCGCGCGGCAGCGACCTCTTCCGGCTTCGCCGCGACTTGCCCCGAGACGATTTTGCGGAGCTGGGCTTCGGCGTCGGCCAACTTTCCCGTTCGCATTTCGAACTCGGCCCCGCTCCGTACGATCTGTGCGTTTTGCGGAGCGGCGGCAAGCGCCGCTTGGTATTGTTCCGCTGCCTCGTTCATGTCACCGATCGCTTCATAAGAACTGGCCAAGGTCAGCGCGGCGGTCTCGGCCGGCAGTTTGCGCTTGGCCTGTTGAATCGCGGTTTCGGCGTCGGCCTTGCGATCGATGGCCACATAAAACCGGACCAGCGCAACCCAGGGCTCGGGGGCTTCCGGCTTAAGCTGCACGGCTTGCTTGAGAGATTTTTCCGCCTCGGCGAAGCGGCTGGCGGCTTCATCCACTCGGCCGGCCCCCTTGGCTCGCAATCCCACTAGGCTTTGGAGTTGGCCCAGCCAAACCTGGTCCTGCCAGTCGTGCGAATTCGCCGCCACCTTGCGAGCCAGATCCAATGCCCGATCGAGGTCTTCCAATCGCGCCGAAACCTTCGAGGCCATCCGCTCGATGTTGCCGGAGAAGAGCCCAGGTTGCTGATCGAGCCGGCGCAGCAGCTGATCCGCCTCGGCATAGCGCTGCTTGGCATAGAGCAGTTCGACCGCCCGGCGGACCGCGACTGGGCTGCGCTCGCCGAGATCGATCGCTTCGAGGTAGTTTTGCAGGGCGGCCCCGCTTTGCCCTTGCCGGTCTAGAATTTGCGCGGTCAACAGCGATAGAGCGGACCAGCCGGGTCGCAGCTTGCGGGCGGCACTAATATGCTCGAATGCCGCCTCGTCGAGGGCCACTTCGTCACCTTTCGCAGTCGACGGTTTCGCCAGCAGACAGAGCGCCGCCTGTCCAAAGTGCCAGACAGGCCCCTCCCCTTCTAGACCGCGAATCTCCTTGAGAACTTGCCTTAAGGCTACCGCATCGCCACTGCGAAACGACAGATTAAAGAGGAACAGCCGAGACTCCAAATCCTTCGGATCGGCATCGCACGCGCGGTGGGCCAGTACGGTCGCCTGCGCCACGTCGCCAGCCTCCAATGACAGGGTCGACAAACCGTGGGACAGAGTCGCTTGATCGGCCGGCGAAAACGCCGCCGACTGATCCCCCAAGGCTTTGAGCTTGGCTGCCGACTCCTGCTTGTCATGGGCCAGCAAAGACGCGCCGCGGGCTAAGCGAAGCCAAACCTGATCGCCGAATCTCTTTTCCGCTTCGGCCAACAACTGCTCGGCCTTCGGCCACTCCTGCTGCAGATCGGCCAAGCCGACCAGCGCGGTCCACAACTCGGTTCGGTCAGGAGCTTTCGTTCGCGCGGCGAGCAACAGTTGTTCCGCCTCGGCGGGATGCTGCTCTCCAGCCAGCGCTTCCGCCCGCAAGAGTGTAACTCCGACCGAATCCGGATTGTTGTGGCCCAATTGGTCAAGCAGCGAGTCCACCTCCGTCCAATCCTGTTCCGCTGGGCGGCGGGCTAGGTTCTTCAAGATCAGTAACCGCGCCACGCCCGCCGCGCCGGCCCCCTGCATACCGTCCAATTTGGCGATCTGCCGGTATTCTTCCAGAGCCTCGTCGAACCTGCCTTTGGCGAGCAACACGCTTGCGATCCCCAACCGCGCGGGAGGCCAGGACGGATTCGCTCGGGCCGCGTCGCGATAGGCCGCCAATTGAAGTTCCGTGTTGCCCAGCTTTTCCTGGCAAGCGGCAATCTGAAGCTGTACCACCTCCTCTTGCAAATCGAGCAAGCGGCTCAATTGTGGCACAATCTGTTGGAATCGCTGGGCCGCGGCCAGCCAATGATGGTTGGCCAATTCGATCTCCGCCTCCAGATAGCCGATCAACGGCTCGAAGCGGTCGTCAGCGGGGAGCTTGTGCAACGTATCGACGATCCCCTGCGTTCCCGGCAAATCGCCCGCCGCAATCCGCAGCCGCCCGAGTTCCCACAACAACGCCCGATCGCGCGATTGGGTCGCTGCCGCCCCGGTTTCCAGGCAAGCGATGGCCTGTTTTCGATCTCCGGCGGTGGCCTCGATCCGTGCCAAAATGATGTAGCCGGCCGGACTGGTCGGGGCGGAGTCGATCGCGCGCTGGGCGTAACCGCGTGCTTTGTCGTATGGGGGCTTGTCCGACGTGAGCCGGGCTGCCAACAGCAGAGCGCCGGTTTCCTTGGGAGAAAGCTCCAGAACCTTCTCGGTCTGCCCCTGAGCTTCTTTCTCCCGGCCGATTCCTGCCAGATATTGCCCGTCGAGCAAATGGGCTCGGGCCGACTCCGGATTGGCCTGGACCAGCTTTGCCATCCACTTGTCAGCCTCGTCGGGGCGCTTGAGCCGCCGCAGCACCTCCGCGAGATGCGCATAGGCACCGACTTGATGCGGATCGTGGCCGATTGATTTTTCCAGCGAACCGACCGCCGGGACATACTCTCCACCGGCAGCCTGGCAATTCCCCAGCAAATCCCAGAGTGCCGCATCGTCCGGCAATCTTGCCAGCAGTCGCTCCACGTGCGCCTTGGCGTCGCTCACTCGGTCGATCCCCATTTCGACCGGCACCAGCCGCCGCCGCAAGTCATCCCGATCCGGCTGGGCGCGCAGCACCCTTTCCAACGTGAGAGCCGCGTCCCGCGAAGCGCCAAGGTCCGCCAGCAAAAGCCCAAATTCCGCCTGGGCATCAACATCCTGTGGCGCGAGTTTCGTATATTGCTGGAAATAATTGACGGCCGGTCCGAATTGCTTTTCTTTCAAGGCGCGATGCGCCTGGTCGAGCAAAAAACTGCTCTGCCGACTGATCTGAAACGCATGCAGTCCATGAACGGCCGCAGCCAACAGTACGACACAGGCGAGCAAACCCAGCAGGAAGAAACGATTGATCGTGGTCCTCATATGTCCATCTTAGTCGATGAATCGAAGGTTCAACATACCGCGTCTCACTTTCCGACGCGGTTTTACTGCGCCAACATAAAAGGCCATCCCAAAAGGGATGGCCTCTCGCTTTCAACATATCGCGTGTTCAAGGATGCATTCAAACGTGCAAAGCCATCGCTCTCCGACGCTGCCAAAACAGTCCCAGCCCCATCATTCCCGCCAAGCTGAGAATGCCGACCACCCGCGGCGGTTCCGGGGCGACGACCTGCGTGTCTGCTGTGAGCGAAACCTGTCCCCCAGAGGGAACAAAAATCGTGATGACCTGCTCAAGACTATAAATCCCCGCTGGGTTCAGGACAGGGACGCTTGACTTTGACGTGCCGGGGCCGAGCGGGCCGGGAAACCCAACTGAATTCAATGGCGCTGGTTGAGCGACGCCCAACCCCGATGTGAAAGAACTCAAAAGGGTTACCGAACCGTCATCGGGGAGCTGTGAAACAGACAAGACTGATTTTAGGAGCAACGGGCTCCCAGTGGGTAACGAGTAATCCGTGGCTGCTGTTCCTTGTCCGTTGACGATGGTAAACGTAATGCTTTCCGCAACCGCGCCCAAGTTCTGCAAGTCGATGTCGCTCGTCGTCAAGTCGCCTAGGCTGGGAGTCGACCCCGAGTCGTTTGAACTAAATGTGAGCTGGAAATCGCCCACCTGCACGTTGTTGCCGCTATTCACAGAAAGAAATGGGGCTACACCGGCATGCGGCGGGCTAGTCGCGGTTAGGTATGGTGAGGCCACGAATCCGCCACTTTCCGCAACACTAACCACCAGATCCCCACGAGCAGCCGCAGAAAAAGCGGCCACCAAAACCATCGCAGCGACGCCGACCATTTTCGGTTTAGAAGTCATCTTGCTTCTCCTGTTTAGAAATCGAACCGGCGAGTCGGCTAGCCCCTAAAACTCACCCCCAGAAAACAACAAACAAAGCAACTCCAATTCACGGCCATCGAGCTAAACATAATCGTCAGGTCCGCCTTGTCAATCATATTCTTTCCGGATTTCGGGAACTCGCCAACGAACTTCGCATCCACGAAACTCACCTGTAGACGGGCGGCCCGCATTTTCGGGCTATCGTGCCGCAACTGACCGCCAGCTACAAATCCCGGCTCCGCCATTCCTCGCGCAGCCATTTCCTTATACCAACACCAACGGGGATGTCCAGCGGTAAACTGCCAGAATGCATGAAGCCGCAACCGATTGCGCAATCTCGCAATCCACCAGGCCGCTGGAACGCCCGGATTTCGGCGACCAGGCCTTTAAACGGTGTCTGACGGTACGCACCGACCCTCACGGACGCTCCTCTGGCGGCCACAATTGCGACGGAACCGAGCGACGCCAGAATACCCCCCCATCAGATGGATAAACGAGGTTTCTGGCTAAATGGACGGTGCAAAGAAGTATCCGTTCACGCGCGCGGCTAGCCCTCAATGACCAATCGCCGACCCCGCAACTGCGGTTCCCGACGGGCGACTGGACCCCTTTCTTCCGAATCGCGATCGTCCGGCGTGGCCAAAAAAAGCTAGGGTTCCCTTCGGGTGGTCCTGTGGATCGCCACGGGACTCCCACGGCTCGTCTTTCAATCTTTTCCGAAGTCGGCTTCACGAGAAGAACACGGAATTCCTGTTCCACGCGCTGTCGTGGGCGCCCGCGGGCTCCCTCTGTCGCGCCGGACATCGACTCGTCCGTGGCCGTTCAGGAACCGTCGCTTCCGAGTAGAACAATGGAGCTTTGGCCATGAAGTTGTCCAATCGCCCTTTAGCCAAACGCCGCTCGTCGAAGCGTCGTTCGTTCCGGCCGCGTTTCGAGGCTTTGGAAAGCCGCCATATGCTCTCTGGCAGTTCGCTGCCGTTCGACGACAGCGGGCTGGCTCCGGCCGGCTTGCAGGCGATTTGTGCGTTGCCGAATCTTCCAGTCTTC
>DASZFO010000035.1 GCA_035939775.1 Pirellulales bacterium
CGCTGGCCGTCGTGCGTGGCGTAGCCGGCCTCGAGCCAGCCCGTGACCGCGACATCATGGCACTTGAGCCAGCAATTGTTCTCGAACAAGTGCTTGACGGTTTGATCGGGGCAGGTGAGCTTGCAGCAATCGTCGCCGCCGGAGCCGCTGTTGCAGCCGCAACTTGCGGCGGCATCGGCCGCGGGAGCTGCGGCGGCGGCCGGGGCCGGAGCCGCCGGGGCTTCGGGCGCCTTGGCGTCCGGGGCCGGAGGGGTATCGCCCGCGTAGCTCATCGCCACGGGAGAACTACTAGTCACATCCTGCCCGACCGCCACGGCCGAGGCCGGCCACAGCAAGGCCAGCGGCGAGAGGATCCACAGGTAAGCTGATTTCCGCACCATCACTTGCCATCCTTGTGCGAGGGGTTATACGCACGGGCCGATCACCGCGAGGGCCGCCGTGCAAACGAGAGATTCGGAATTACGCTAATTGCCACCCATTCCCCTATCGGCGGCAGAATCTTCGTTGCTCGATGAGTTGGCAAAAACCTGATAAAGACTGCCGGCTCTTCCCAAACTCTCGCACTTCCACGAGCCGCCTCGGAAATATGGGCAGACTCTGCCGCTCGTAACGCCGCGGTGCCGATTGCTGAGAGCGTGGGCCGACGCGCGCAGGTCGCCACGGTTCGACTTGATCGACGCGCATCCTCGGGACTGGAACCGCCGGCACCGGTTTGTTACTCTGTTGGCAGACAGGCACGGTCACTGGGGGGTTCGATGAAACAAGCGATTGCTGGAGTGGCGCCGCCGGAATCAGGCGAGGTGACCGTGATGACCGTTTGGCCGTCCGTGGCGGCGACCAGTTGCGGCCGATTCTTGGGAAAACTGTTCGCGATTCAGGCGGGCTTTTGGATTTTCAGCGTCGGGCGTCTCGCTGCTTTGGCCGCTCTGCCAATCGCGCCGCTGCTGTACGGCTATATGCGGCTGCCCGGTGTTGTGCGACGCTATCGATTAACGAACCGCCGCGTGGTGGTCCTGAGCGGCATTCAGCCTCGGGTTGAGCGGTTCGTCGATTTGGACCGTTTCGATACGATCGAGGTCATCGTGCGGCCCGGGCAGGCGTGGTATTCCGCGGGCGATCTCGTTTTCCGCAAGGGAGCGCTCGAGACCTTTCGCTTGCCCGGCGTTCCGCGCCCAGAGACATTTCGGCAGACCTGTCTGAAGGCCCGCATGTCGTACACCGGCGTGCGCAAAGCGCTGGAGATGCAAGCCGCGGGAGCGTGACCTGCGTGGTCCTCACGCTCCGTCGTGAGGAAGCTTTCTCACGACGGAGCGTGAGGACTAAACTCACGGCAATTCTTCCAAAATCAGCCGCAGCGCCTTGGTCGCCAGACTGGTCGGCAGCGAAGGCATGCCGTGCGGTTCGCCGACCACTTGCGAAACGTCGAGCGGCAGGTGAACGAATGCGGCCTGCGTCCTGATGCTCAATCGCTCGGTCAAGTAGCAGGTCCAATACAACGTCGCGTTGCAAAGATAGGTGCCCGCGTGATATGAAACCTGCGCGGGTATTCCCGCCTCGCGCAGCTTGACGGCCCAAGCGGGAAGCGGCAGCGGGCTGCGGTACGCGACTGGCCCATCGTCGGAGAGCGGCAAGAATTGGTCGGGCGATTGGTGGCTCGAACCGCCAATGTTGATGCCGACCGCCTCCAACTGCACGCGGCCACTGCCGGGGGCCTGACCGAGGTGGATCGCGAAGTCGTAATTCGCGGCCAGGTCCTTCGCCAACCGCTGCTTAACCGCCGCGAAATCCACCGGATAGAGCCGCGTCGTGATCGACGGCTCGCGCGGCAATGCTTGCGTGAGTTCAACCAACGTCAACCAACTCGCGTTGGTCTGCCAGCGGTCATAAGGCTCGAAGGCGGTCAGCAGGACGGTCGTCATCGGGACGATTGCGGATGGTTCCGAATTAGTCGATCATGGGTGCGCTCGAATCTACCGACTCTCGCGGCGTCTGCCTAGCGCTTCGGCGAGGAACGGTCCTGCTTTCGGCAAGCAATTTGCTGCAATTGGCGATGGCACTCCGCGAATGTGAGGTTTCGATGTCGACGCAACCAATAAAGCGCGGTGAGGTGATCGATGCAAGGCCGCTGGGCGCCGCGCTCAAAACGGCGAGGACGACCGTTCTGCTCACGACCGACGAGTTGCAAATCGTTCGAGTTGTCGTTGCCAAAGGCAAGGTCATCCCGGCTCACCTCGCGCCCGGCGATCTTGTCGTGCATTGCCTTGAAGGGCGGGCGGCCGTCACGGCACTCGGCCAAACCCGCGAACTCGCGGCCGGGCAGTTGCTTCAAATTCCCGCCGGCGAAACGCACTCGCTCGCGGGGGTCGACGACTCGTCACTCCTGCTGACGATCATCCACGCCGATCGACCGACATTCGATACGGTTGAGGAGGCGTCGGACGAATCTTTTCCAGCGAGCGATCCGCCAGCGTGGACGCCGTTGACAAGGCCATAGTTCGGCGTCAACCGCAATTGACGCGATTTGCATTTGGGAGCAGACTGATGAGCGACGTCGGGCGGATAACGGCCGACCGTGGCCCTCATACTTTTGGAGATAAAATGATGTTGCGCACCATCCTTCTGCCGGCCGTGATCGCCCTGTTCCTGACCGCTGAGGCCGGAGTTCCCGAAAAGTCGATCGCGGCCGATTCGAATCCGGGTCAATCGGAATTATCGCTCGGCGATCTCGCGCCAAAATTGGCGACTCAGGAATTCGTGAAAGGGCAGCCAGTCAAGGAATTCGCGCGGGGGAAATTCTATGTCGTCGAATTCTGGGCCACGTGGTGCGCGCCTTGCAGCGAGTCGATTCCTCATCTCACGAAGTTGCAGAAAGAGGACAAGGACGTGACGTTTATCGGCGTGAGCATCGACGACGATACGGCGGTCGTCAAACCGTTCGTCGACAAGATGGGAGACAAAATGGATTACCGCGTGGCCATCGATGCCCACGATGGCGGCAATGGCCTGATGGCGCAATCCTGGCTGGCCGCGAGCGGGCAGGAAGGGATTCCCGCCGCCTTCGTCGTCAACGGTGATGGCCACATCGCTTGGATCGGACATCCCGGCGACATCGAGGAGCCGCTGGCGCAGATCATCGCCGGCAAATGGGACCTCGTTGCCAAAGCGACCGAATACAAGAAAGCCGTGGCCCACGCCCGAGCGATCGCGCAGTTGCAGGCCCAATTAGGCTCGCTGCTCAAGACAAAGAAAACCACGGAAGCGTTGAACCTGCTTGACGACGCCTCCAAAAAGATGGAACTCAACGACGAGCTGACGCTCACACAACTGGCGCTCGTCGCGGGGCCCGAAAACAATTCAGCGCGGGCGCTGGCGATCGCCAAGCCTTTGTACGAGAAGGCCGCCAAGGAGGACGATGCCGCGACCCTGCTGATGACCGCCACCGCGCTGGTCGATCCACAGACCATGCTCGCGTTTCCCGCCGGGGCAGGGAAGCCCCAGACCGCGGGAAAGATCGACCCCAAACTTGCCGAATTGGCCGTGAAGGCCGCCGAGGCGGGCGAGCGATTGGCCCACTCAGGGAATCCAATCGAAGATGCTCAGGCCGCGATGCTATTGGCCAAGGCCTATCGGGCCGCGGGTGAGAACGATAAGGCGAGCAACAAGCTCGACGACGCCGCGAAATCAGTCGGAGAACTGATCCAATCCGCCGACGGCACGCTCGGCGAAATCCGCGAGTTGAAGAATTCGCTCGGCACCGCACCCGGAAATGGCGCGTCATCCGAGAAGGTGACGGAGAAGCCAAAGAGCGCGGAAAAATAACCCCGTCACATCGCCCGATCGTAATCGACTTTCGCCGGCTGGCCTGTTACCGGCGTGACGCGGATCACGACGTATTTCGAAGTCGGCGTGTTGCTCTGTTCCGCGACACTGTCAATTGGGACGAGGACGTTGGTCTCGGGGAAATAGGTGGCCGCGCAGCGCCGCGGAATGTCATAGGGGACGACGACAAACTGGCGGGCCGTGCGGGTTTGGCCGTTGAAGATACTCGTCAGATCGACGACTTGTCCGGCAGACAGGCCGAGTTCGCGGATGTCGTCGGCGTTCATCAGCACGACCCGCCGCTCGTTGTGGATGCCGCGGTAGCGATCCTCCAGCCCGTAGATTGTCGTGTTGAATTGGTCGTGTGAACGGATCGTGGTCATCACCAATTGTCCCGGCTCGAGGTGATTCTCGGGCAAGGGTTGGACGGTGAAATTCGCTTTGGAGTTGCGGGTCGGGAACGTTCCTTCGCGTGGCGGATTTGGCAAATAGAAGCCGCGCGGCTGACGCACCTTGGCGTTGTAACCATCGCAGCCGGGAATGACTTGCGCGATCAAGTCGCGGATTCGATCGTAATCGGCAGCCAAAGCATCCCAATCGACGCGGCTCCGCCCGCCAAGCGTTGCGCGAGCCAATCGGCAAACGATCGCCGGTTCGCTCAAGAGTTGCTCCGACGCAGGGGCCAATCGGCCTTGCGAGCGTTGCACGACGCCCATCGAATTCTCGCAGCTCACGAATTGCGGGCCGCCAGCTTGGTCGTCGCGCTCCGAGCGGCCGAGGCAAGGCAGAATCAGCGCCTTCCGACCGGTGACCAGGTGCGCCCGGTTCAACTTGGTCGAAACTTGCGCGGTCAACCGGCAGCGGCGCAGTCCGGCGGCCGTGAACGTCGTGTCAGGAGTTGCCGAGAGGAAATTGCCGCCGAGGGCGAAGAAGAGTTTCGGATTGCCGGCGTGCATTGCCTTGATCGCCGCGACCGTGTCGAAACCGTGCTCGCGCGGCGGCTCGAAACCAAACACTTCCTTGAGCTTGTCCAGAAACTCCGGCCTGGGGCGCTCCCAGATGCCCATCGTCCGGTCACCCTGAACGTTGCTATGGCCGCGCACCGGGCAAAGCCCCGCTCCCGGTTTGCCGATGCTGCCGCGCATGAGAATCAGATTGACCATGTCTTGGATCGTGGCCACCGCGTTCTTGTGCTGGGTGAGCCCCATTGCCCAGCAGGCGATGATTCGATCGGACATCATCAACAGCTTCGCCGCCGCGACAATTTGCTCGCGTGAAACTCCGCTCTGTTCTACGATCTTGTCCCACGAAACTTGCCGCAGATCGGCGGCGAGCGCGTCGAAGCCGGCCGTCTGCTCGCGGATGAAAGATAGATCGAGGGCCGAGCCGGGGCGGCGATCTTCCTCGTCGAGCAGCACCTTCATCAAGCCCTTGAGCACCGCCGAATCGCCGTTGATCCGGACTTGCAGAAACATGTCGGCCAAGGTGGTGCCCGCGCCAAAAAACCCGCTGATTTCTTGTGGATTCTTGAATCGCATCAATCCCGTTTCCGGAAGCGGGTTGATGGCAACAATCTTCGCGCCATTGCGTTTTGCCCGCTCCAGTGCCGTAAGCATGCGCGGATGGTTCGTGCCTGGATTCTGCCCGATGATGATGATCACCTGGGCGTGGTCGAAATCTTCGAGCTTGACCGTTCCCTTGCCGATGCCGATCGTGGGCGTGAGCGCAGAACCACTCGATTCGTGGCACATGTTCGAGCAGTCGGGCAGATTGTTCGTGCCAAACTGGCGAACGAAGAGTTGATAGAGAAAGGCCGCTTCGTTGCTCGTGCGGCCGGAGGTGTAGAAGATGGCGTCGTTCGGGGTTTCGAGCGCGTTCAGCTCGTCGGCGATGAGGTGGAAAGCCTCGTCCCATGTGATCGGCTCGTAATGCGTCGCTCCGTCGCGCAGCACCATCGGATGCGTCAGCCGGCCCTGCTTGCCGAGCCAGTAATCCGATTTTTCGGACAACTCGGCGACGCTCCAGAGCTTGAAGAACTCGGCGCCCACACGATCGGTGTCGCCTTCCCACGCCAGGGCCTTCGCGCCGTTTTCACAGAATTCGACCATGTGCCGCGGGCCATCCGGATCGGCCCAAGCGCAGCTCATGCAGTCGATGCCGCCATCTTGGTTCATCCTTAGCAGCGCTCGCGTGCCGCGGACCACGCCCATTTCTCCCCAGACGTGCCGCATCGCGGCGACCACTCCAGGCATTCCGGCCGCCCAGGTTTTGACGGGCGTGACGCGCAGCCCGGTCAATGCTTCCGGTGGCTGTTCGTGGATCCCATTTCCATGAACGGCGGGCACGGCGTCGGTCGCGCTATCGACCGCTGCGGCGGGAGCATCGCGGTGCTGATCTTGTGGCTTGACTTCGAGTTGACTCATGGGATTACCTCCGCATTGATCGCGATGCGCTGCGTGCCGCTATAGATATTGAATCGCCGGCCGCGGACAAAACCGACCAGCGTCATCTGATATCGCTTCGCTAATTCAACGGCCAGGCTCGAGGGCGCGCCGACCGCGGCCAACAGTGGAATGCCGGCGACGAGCGCCTTTTGCACCAATTCGAAGCTCGCCCGGCCGCTCACTAAAATGCCGCACATGGACAACGGCAGCTTCCCCGCCAACAACTGCGAGCCGAGCAGCTTATCGACGGCGTTGTGCCGGCCGACATCCTCGCGGATTTCCAGTAAATTGCAATCCGCGTTAAACAGAGCGGCGGCATGCAAGCCACCCGTGCGATCAAAAACGGCTTGCGCCTCTCTAAGCTTATCCGGCAGTTGGTGAATGGCTTCGGCCGCAATTTGGAACTCGTCCGGCGACCAGAGCGGCGCGGCGAACACTTCGAGCGCCTCGAGCGACGATTTGCCGCAGACGCCGCAGCTCGATGTGGTATAAAAATGCCGCTCCAAGCGTTTGAGATCGAAGGCCAAATCCTCGCGCAACTCGATGCGGACGACGTTGTGCGATCGAGCGGTCTCGCTCGTCGGGCCACTGTGGCGAATGGCTTCGATGTCTCGACTGCCGCGAACAATCCCTTCACTAAGCAGGAAGCCGGCGGCCAGTTCCGGATCGTGACCAGGAGTGCGCATCGTAATGGAAATACTATGTTCGCGCCGTTCGCCGACGGAACTATAAACAAGCCTTATCTCCAAGGGCTCCTCGACGGCCAATTGGTCGAGTCGAGTTTCCAGGCGTCCCGCGAATACCTTCTGAACCGGAAGCTCGTCGAACGGCCGCTGCGTCTTCGCCTGCTCGCCGCACGGCGCCAGGTTCTCACTTCCCGGGGTTGGCCAGTGCATGGCTCGTAAATAGCGGTAGAGATTTCTGTACGGAGAAGTACACGCCGGCGCCAAGTGGGATGCCCGCCCACAGCCATGCGACGATGAACCAGCCGACGAGCACCGCGTGTTTCATCGGGCGGGGTTCATTCTGTCGGCCATCGAGATTTGTCACGGGATTCTCCTGCGATGAAACAGTGTCGCGTCACGATCAGACTCGAGGACGATTCTGCAATTCACTCGGTGAAACCGCCAAACCGGCCGATCCGTCGCCGCCGGGCTTATGCTCTGCGACTCCGCTGAAATGATGGCGCGGATCGACTGCGGTGACCAGGAAATTACAAACCGCGCCGATCAAAAGCAGCCCAGCCATCAAATACATCGTGAAATCATAGGCATGGGCT
This sequence comes from Pirellulales bacterium, assembly GCA_035939775.1. NCBI lineage: Bacteria > Pseudomonadati > Planctomycetota > Planctomycetia > Pirellulales > Pirellulales bacterium. The sequence continues at coordinate 7,543 of DASZFO010000035.1, forward strand.
GTCGCCACGTTGTGGTCAAGTTGATATTTCTTGATGTAGCTCACCAATTGAGGGCCGGCGATTCCGGCTGCCGACCAGGCCGTCAGCAATCGCCCATGGATCGCCCCAACCTGCATTGTACCGAACAAGTCGCGCAGATACGCGGGGATTGTAGCAAAACCACCGCCATACATCGTCAAGATCACGGCGCAGCAAGCGACGAACAGGATTGTGCTGCCCATATTCCCCGTCATCGGGATCAACGCATAGAGGCAAGCACCCAAGAGGAAATACACGGCATACACGCCCTTTCGCCCGATGTAATCCGACAGCGATGACCAGAAGAACCTTCCCCCCATGTTGAACAAGCTAAGCAAACCGACAAATCCCGCCGCGGCCGCCTTATCGACGCTGCTGAACATGTCTTGGATCATCGGCGAGGCTTGGCCGAGGATGCCGATCCCGGCCGTCACGTTGAGGAACAGCACGCCCCAGAGCAGATAGAACTGCCGGGTCGTGATTGCCTGGTCGGCGGTGACATTCGCAAGGGTCACCAATCGCTGCGGTCGAGAGGGCACGGTGTAGCCCGCCGGCTTCCATCCTGGCGGCGGCAACCGCACCGTGGCGGCGCCGAATAGCATGAAAACGAAATAGCCGATCCCCATCACTAGGAAAGTTTCCATCACGCCTGCGGTCGGCGTGACGCTCGCCTTCTGAAAATGGGCCATCAGCATTTCGCCCAGCGGTCCGCCGATCAGCGCACCGCCGCCGAAACCCATGATCGCCATCCCAGTTGCCATCCCCGGCCGATCGGGAAACCACTTGATCAAGGTCGACACGGGTGAAATGTATCCGAGTCCCAGGCCGATGCCTCCCAGGACCCCGTAGCCTAAATAGATGAGCACGATCTGGTGCCAATAGACGCCGAGCGCGGAAACAAGGAATCCCCCGCCGAAGCAACAGGCCGAGGCGAACATCGCCTTTCGCGGGCCGGCATTCTCCAACCACTTGCCGAAGACAGCGGCCGACAGTCCAAGAAAGACAATCGCGATGCTGAAAATCCATCCGACCGTCGTCGGATCCCAGTCCTGCCCTTTGACGCTTTGCTTGACCCCGATGATTTGCGTCAGCGGCGTATTGAAGACGCTAAACGCATAGGCCTGACCAATTGCCAGATGAATCGAAAGCGCCGCGGGGGGCACGAGCCAGCGCGAGAAGCCGGGGCGGGCGATCGTTCGCTGCCGGTCCAGAAAGGCGAGAGCAGACATTCAGAGGAACTCCAAAATGGACCCTCAATCAGAAACACCTCCTCCGAACAGCTTTATTCTACATTCTACGCCGCAATGTCAAAGCGCGACACTGAAGTCGGGGGATCCGGTAATAATCCCCTCGCGAGATGCGTAACGGCTAGATCGGATAATCCGCGTCGTTTATGGGCCAACCTGCTACTAGTAATGTAGCTCGCCGCGGACGAATAGCCCGTCGTAGGAGAGATTGTTGGCTTGCGGGCTGGACACGAGGGCCAGCGAAGCGTTTTCGTTCAGCATGGTCGCGTTGCCGAAGGTCTCGAACATCCAACCCACGCTGATGGCCATCTGGGATCGCGGCTGAAAGCAGAGACCGACGCGCAGATCGAAATTCGGCACGATCTGCGCGCTCGTCGTGCCCGAGGGCGTGCTGGTTCCAGTCGTATCCTGCCCACCGAGTAGCAGGGCCGCGTCGGCGCTGAAGAATCCCGAGACACGGCTTTCGCCCAATTGGCGATGGATTTCGAGCCCCAACCGGGGCCCAGCCCCAACGAAGGTCGATTGCTGCGTGAAGATTCCCGCGTCGGGTCCGGAAACCTCGTTCTTGATCGTTTCGCTGAGGTCGATAATTCGCGCGCCCCACGACCAACTCACGTCCCAGCCCGGGCAGCCATTGCAAACGCAGCTCGGCAACTCCAGCTTGCGGACGTTCTCAATGTCCCACAGGTTCAATTTCAGATGATCGGTGGCGGCGATCGAGTCGCCGGGGTTGATGCTCGCACCCAACGGCGAGACGATCACGCTGCCGTTGGGGACGGCGGCCGATTTGAGCGTGTCGTCGAAGATGTTCGTGTAGGTGAACCGCAGCGACTGGTCGCAGCTCGTCTGAATGCCGACAATCGTCCGAAACGCGGCTTTGTAGGGAGAATCGAAGTTGACGTTCTGAATCGCGGGGCCGCTACCGCCATTGGGACTAATCTGGAACGCGGTATCGCCGGTCTGGTGCGGACGGACGAGCAGGAATTCGCCGCCGCCGAACCATCGGCCGCAGGGCAAGAAGTCGCATTGCGGCGCCCAGTAGCCGGGCTGCTCGCAGGGCCATTCGGAATAGGCAGCGGCGGTGGGGGCCGGGCCGCCCGGAGCATCATGTGCTGCCGACGGTTGGCTTGGAGGCTGAGGCTGATTCGGAGCCTCGGGCTGATTCTGGTCGGCCTCCATGTGGGCCGCCAGTCGCACGTCGCGCTGCGGTTTGTTCGCCGGTGGATACTGCCGGGGCGGAGACGAGTTCGCGCCAGGGGGCATTTGCCAATACGGACTCGGCCAAGCCTTAGGCGCCGGTCGTTGGAATGTTGGTGAGGAACTGCGCGGCGGTGGGGGATCGGTCGGTTGGCTCGCTGAGTCGTCAGGTAGCGAGGCCCCCTTCCACCGATCGTATTGGCGAGCCGGGGTGCTTTCGTAATTCGTGGCGCTGCTGTTGTAGATCGGCGAACGCCAGCCGCTGATGCCGGCTTGTGAAACGCGGGAATCCGTAGGTCCGGGCCATGGGTTGCCGTCGCCGTTGGAATCCGATGCGCGTCCGACGGCGGCGACCGGCAGAGTGGCGGCAAGGCAAATCAGGAGCACGCGAAGCCGGTGTGAAAACCGAACCATGCGAAACCCTCTATCTTCCGTGAGTGGGATGGCCACCGGGCAAGGCCGCCCGAAGTGCCGTATTTCGGCGGCGAGCTAGCAACGCTTACAGGCGAGCCGCGCCGGAAAAACCGTAACAGTTAACCCCCTTATCGACACCGTTACGACCGGCAATTTCGTTTTTTTCGGCAAAGTCGCCGATTCGGTGACGGCTCGGTCAACTTGGGCAAGAGGGAAACAAGGCGGCGACGGCCTGCCGGCGTGAAAGCCCGAATGTTGAAGCAGCGGGCCGAACGTTGGAGTTCAGGCTTTAGCCGGCGAGCCGCAGCCTAAAGGCTGAACTCCAACGAGCCGAACCTCCGACTTCCAGCTTCGCTCGTCCGACTTCAGTTGATCTGCAGCAACGACTTCTTATGCGGATCGATGCCCAGAATCTGGTCGGTCAGGCTGGGCGCGAGGAACCAATCCCAGCCGGTCGAGGCGTAGAGTTGATCGACCGCCTTGGTCGAGTGGACCGTCGTCGATGTCAGTGCGACGCCCGGCGCGGTGAGGCTGCCAGCCTTGATCTTCGAGACCCGCGTGGCGTAGCTGTCGCTCGAGCCCCATTCGTGCATGATGGCGGCCAGCGCCGTGTCGTTATGGTCGAAATCGGTCGTTCCACCGATGAGGATCGAGCCGCTGGTCGCGCCGACCAGTGCGCCTAGCCGCGTCGAGTAGAGCTTCGAGGGGCCACTGCCGGCGATCAGCACGTTGTGCCCAGTCCCGCCGATCAGCACATCCGCCCCGCCACCGCCGACGAGCACATTGTCGCCCGATCCGCCGATGAGCGTGTCGCTGCCCGGCCCGGCGTAAAGGAAAGTCGGCAACGTAATCGCCGGGCTGACCATGATGACATTGTTCCCTGCCTGACCGTAGGCCACGATTCGTCCCGTGACGGCAAGCGGGCCGGAGACTTTGCCGTCCATGTTGACCATGATCTTGCCGCCGGCGGCCGGAATGAAGCTGATATTATCGGCCCCCGCGGTGCCGCTCACCACGAGTTCGTTCTTCGTGGAATCGAGCGAATCGGTCGTGAGCATGACGCCTGTCATGATGGCGTTGACCGTGGCGGTCGCCGTGTTGTTCTGGAGATTGTTGTCTGTCGATGTGCTGCTCACGGTCGCCGTGTTGCTGATGACGGTGCCCGCAAGCGTGCTGAGTTTGACGTCGGCGACGACGATCAGCGTCGCCGAGGCCGAAGCCGGCAGCGTGGCGATCGTATCAGTGATTGCATTGCCATTGTTGTTGAGCGTAAATGTCGGGCCGCTGCTCTGGGTCTGGACGCCGAAACTCAATGTGCCGGGGAGCGTATCGGTCAGTGTTACGCCGGTAGCGTCGCTCGGACCATTGTTGGTAACTATGATCGTATAGCTGACACTGCCGCCGGGAAGAACGGTCGATGAAGAGGGCGTGATCGTGACGGCGACATCGGAGACGATCGTCACAATCGCAATGTTCTTTGCGGCAAGGCCGTCCGTGCCGGGTGCGGGCAATACCAGGACGGCATCCCTGCTGCTCGCGTCTTTGATCGTTGCCCCGCCACTTAGCGTCAGCGACCCAGTGGAGACGTAGTCA
>DASZFO010000036.1 GCA_035939775.1 Pirellulales bacterium
CCGATCCGGCCAAGCCGCTCGTGGCAATGGCGTTCAAGATCGTCGACGATCCGTATGGCCAGTTGACGTTCATGCGCGTTTATCAGGGAAAGATCGAAAAAGGGGAGATGTATTTCAACCAGCGGACCGGCCAGAAGCAGCGCTTCAGCCGGATAGTCAAGATGCACGCGGACAAGCGCGCGGAGATCGACAGCGCCGAGGCGGGAGACATCGTGGCCGTGATGGGGGTCGATGCGGCCAGCGGCGACACCTTTGCCGGCCAATCCAAATACTGCACGCTCGAAAACATGTTCGTGCCGGAGCCGGTCATCAAGATGGCGATCAGTCCCGCCGTGCGCGACGGGGCCGACCGCTTGAGCAAGGCGCTGGCGCGATTCGTGCGCGAGGACCCGACCTTCCGCGTCACGACCGACGAAGAGACCGGCGAGAATATCATCGCCGGCATGGGAGAATTGCACCTCGAGATTTACGTCGAGCGGATTCGCCGCGAGTACAAGGTCGAGGTGGAAGTCGGCGCGCCGAAAGTCAGTTACCGCGAGGCGCCGACCGCCAAGGCCACCTTCAACTTCAAGCACAAGAAACAGACGGGCGGCTCCGGTCAGTTTGCCCATATCGTCGGCTATCTCGAGCCGCTTCCCGACGATTCCGAGGAGGAGATCTTCGAGTTCGAGAACGACGTGGTGCAGGGCCGGATTCCGAAGGAATACATCCCGTCGGTGGAAAAGGGATTCCGCAACTCGCTCGAAAAGGGGCCGATCGCCGGCTATCCGATCGTGGGCGTGAAGGCCGTGCTGGAAGACGGCTCGTACCACGAGGTGGATAGCTCCGACATGGCGTTCCAGATTTGCGGCCGGAATTGCTTCCGCGAGACGTTTATGCAAGCGAAGCCGGTGCTGCTCGAGCCGATCATGAAGGTGGAGATCGAAGTGCCCGCGACTTTCCAAGGCGCCGTGGCCGGCGAACTCACCAGCCGCCGCGGGATGATCGTGGCCACCGAGATGCAGGGGAACACGGCCGTGATCGAAGGAGAAGTGCCGCTGGCCGAAACATTCGGCTATTCAACCGACCTGCGCAGCATGACGCAGGGCCAGGGCACCTTCACGATGGAATTCGCCAAGTACCGCCGCGTGCCGGTCTCGATCCAGCACGAGATCATCGCCGAGAAGAAGAAGCAGTTGGTCGGGGCGAAATAAGTGCGGAGTGTAGTCATCACGCTCCGCCGTGATGACTTTCTTCTCGCGGCGACGGTAGGCTGCGTCAAGTCCGCGCTCATGCACCGGTGCCCGCGAGAATGCGGGGTGCCATGCCCACGGCTCGGCGTGGGCATGGATTGCGTTCGCGCATGGCCACTCAGGGCAGTGGCCATGGCACCCGTCGAATCAGATTTGGACGTCCGTCAATAGTTGCTCGTGCTAAGCGTTTCCCCGTCGTCCGGGAGGAGTAGCTTATCCCACACACCGAGATTTTTCGCGGTCGGGGGGTTGGCCTGGGTGCCCAATTGGATGAAGTCGCTGATAAACCGGACGCTGCCGTCGGCCATGCAGACATTCACGCCGCCGACGTGCAGACTGCGAGAAGTCATCTGCCAGTTTCCCTTGGGGCCGACGCAGCCCATGCCCGCTCTGGCCATCAATATTTCACCCTGAGACCCGGCGCCGCTGCTGCCGAAAAGCGCCTGTTCGACATCATTGCAGGTCATATCGTCATCCCCCTCGAGACTGCTGCTGTTAGGCCCGTTGTCGTCGCCGTAATAGCCGTCGGCCCAGAGCGCGCTCGGGCCGCCGCTCATAGCCCAGATGCCTCTAATGTCGAGAGCGTCCAGGCCGGATCGCATCTCGCCCAAGAGAATGGTCTTGCTAGTCCCATCGTGAATGTCCTTTATTCCGAGCGAGACGTTTGCCCCCATGATCCCGCGTACATATCGATTGCCCCAGCACTGGGGGGTCGCCGCGTCATAGGGACCATCCCCCTGGTGGGCCGTGACACTCAACTTTCCCAAAGAGGCATTTGCCGCGTAGTTGGCGCGGGCCCAATTCGCCCCCATGTTGTTCGCCGAGCCACTTTTCGTGCCGTCGAAAGGAACGGAATTGAACGGATCCGAAGGACAGATCATGGCCGGTACGCGGGTGCCGCGCATCAGGGCGTTGCTGATGTCCGGAATCGGCTTGGACTGATTCCAATTCGTGTACAAGTCTTTTCCCTCGATCTGCGGCAAAATCTTGATCACCCAATTCTCGAACAGATTTGGGTTGTTCACCATCTCGACTGCCGCCGTGATCTGGAGTTGGCCGTTCACCCTCCAGTAGGAACTCGCCGGGAATTTCTTGAACGCCGAGTGGAAGTTTTGCAGCGCCAAGCCAATCTGCCTGATATTGCTGGTGCATTGCGCTCGGCGGGCAGCTTCGCGGGCGGCTTGCACCGCCGGCAACAACAGCGCGATAAGAATGCCAATGATGGCGATTACCACCAACAACTCAACGAGAGTAAACGCGAACCGCCGAGCGACGGCCGCTTTCCGCGTGGAATAGATTTTCATACCAGAGCGTTCCATTTTGATGTCGAGGAGACGCTTCCCAGTTCCAACCGAGAGCGTAACAGCTTCCCCAAAGGAAGTAAAGAAAAAAGCGGGCCCGGACTCGGCGCGCCGCCGCGAATTTCTCGGTGCGGAAGGCGACTTTTTCGATGAACCCTATCCAAAGGTATAGCCGCTCCGCAGGAGCGTGCTCACACTCTAGTGCTTGGCCCGATTCCAAGATTTCGCGTTGGCTTCAGTCGTAGCGGGAGCATCCCGCTCCCTTGAGCGGCGGCCGGAAGCCGCCCCTACGAAACGCCTCCAACCCTAAAAAGCCAAACGGTGACAAAGCGCTAGAACTTGCTGGCGTCGACCGACTGGCCGTCGTTGGACAGGTTGAGCCTGTCCCACACGCCAAGGTTGCTGCCGGGAGGTGATGCCTTCGTAGGATCAGCCCCGGCGGGCGTGATTTCGACGAAGTCGCTGATAAACCGCACACTACCATCGGCGAAACACGTATTCACTCCGCCGATGTGCAGGCTGCGAGCCAACTGTTGCGAGTTGGAGCCACCGTGGGTCCAGCATCCCATGCCCATTTGGATTAGCTGTGCCGACGTACCGACGGCCGTTTGGGTTTCGCTGCAAGACAGCGTATCGTCAGCGGCGGTCTGGGAATCCGGACCGGCTCCGTCGAGATAACCATGAGCCCAAAGGGCGCTTGGGCTGGCGCCGCTCATGGCCCAAATGCCGCGGGCGTCCTGTGGAATTATGCCCGCGCGGATTTCGCCGAGCAGGATCGTATTGCTGGCGCCGTCCTTGATGTCGTCGATTCGCAAAGAGGCGTTGGCCCCCATGATCCCTCGTAACCAGCGAATGACCCAACCGCCGCCAATGGGTTGCGTGCCGGATCCAGCGCCGTTGCTGTTGCCGTAGCCCATGTAGCCGAGCGAGGCGTTGGCCGCATAATCGCCACGCGCCCAACCATCGCCCATCGAGCTGGTATTCGACCCCTTCGAGCCGTCGAACGACTTTTGATTGAACGAATCCGAAGGACAGAGCATGACCGACAGTGCCGTGCCGCGAGCAGTGGCGTTCGCCGCGTTGGGAATCGGATTGGTCAGATCGAAACTATTGCGCAGGTTCTGCTGTTCGAGCTGCGGGAGAATGGTGATGACCCAATTCTCGAAAAGCTCTGCGTTGTTGGCCTTTGCGATGTTGGTGAGATCGAGCTTCCAGCCATTCGAGGAACTCGTTTTCCACACGGAACTCGGCGGAAAGGTGCCGAACGAGGCGTGGTAATTCAGTAGGGCCAGACCCAATTGCTTGATGTTGTTGGCGCATTGGAGCTTTCGCGCCGCCTCGCGCGCCGATTGCACAGCGGGCAGCAACAGCGACATCAAGATGCCGATGATCGTGATCACGACCAACAGTTCGACGAGCGTGAACGCCCGCCGGGCGCGCGGCGCCCCACTCCGCTGATAAAAAAGTCGCATGGAAGTTTGCCTGATCGTTCCTCGAGATCGCCCCCAGCCCGCCTCCTAGAGCGTAACAGATTCTCGACGACAAATAAAGCAAAAAACGCCCTGGGGTTCAACCTGCCGGCCAAACCCCAGGGCGGCGCGCCCCTGGCCATCGTTTTGCGTCTTGCTGGTCGGTCGAGAAACACGGGACAAGTGCCGCGGCGAAATGTCGATTTTTCGTACTTCGTCCTTCGCACTTCGTCCTTATCTCTTCCCCGGCAGGCTGGCGATCGAAAGCTGCTTGTCGTACTCCATCTGCATCTGGTAATCGAGCGTGAAGGCTTTGGCGGCGATCGCCTGGGGCGGCACCTTCACGTCCCACCGCAGCATCCCCTTCTTGCGGTCTTGCTGCTCGTAGCGGGCGTCGTCGCTGAGCGGCTGGCCCGGGGCGACGAGCGCGAGCTTCACTTCCGTCTCCTTGGCCGTGGGCAAGCGATCCATCAGCCGGACCTGAGCGGCCTCCGCGCCGAAGTTTTCAACCGACAGTTGATAGGTGAAATCCACCACTCTGTTCCCTCCCTGGATCGACTCGTTCTTCTTGGCCAGCTCGCGGTGGGAGCGGAGCGAGGAGTCGATCCCCAGGCCCACCGTGAAGGTCTCGCCGATCGAGACGGTCGGCATGTCGCCATGGCCGACGAATTGCCCATCGACGTAGGTCGAGACCGGCCCGGCCAGAAGCACCAGCTTGCTCGAGTTCATCACGTCGGCCTCTTCATAGATGGCGCTGGTTAGCACCGGGATCGCGACGCGATAGAATTCCCCTTTCATCGCGATCGAAGCGATCTGGATCAGTTGCCGATCGGAACGGCTGGGGAGCGAAGTCCGCCCGGAAAGCTGGTAGCTGACGCTGACGCCTTCGGTATCCGATTCGTGAGCCGGTTTCGTGGCGCGATCCACCTTGGCGGTGATGATCAGATCGAGCACCTGCGATTCACGGGCCGCCTCGTTCAGAGTGGCGTCGTATTCGTCGGTTTGAAACATCAACTGCTGCTGAGCGTCCCCGTTCGGATTTCCCGCTTGCGCCGCTTGCTGGGCCGGCTGCTGAGGATTGGACGCGGAATTGTTTGCGACGGCTCCGGCGTTGATGCCGCCGCCCGCAGCGCTGTTGAAGCTGCCGAATTGAAAGTTATTGCCGGCGAAGTTGCGACTCAGCTCGATCTGCCGTCGCCTTTCCTCGATCTCCTTCTTGGCCGAGAAATAGGCCGCGGAGCCTTTAGGGCCGGGGCCGGCCGCCGGCGCAGCGCTGAGCGCGATCGAGAGCGGCTCGAGCACCGGGGCCTTGGCCACCAGCGACGGCGTGGCGGTCGAGAGGGCCATCGTCACGTCGTTCCAATCCTCGCCGCTCATCTGCTCGATCGAGGCGTTGTACTCGACCATCACC
>DASZFO010000037.1 GCA_035939775.1 Pirellulales bacterium
CAGCCTTAATCCGGTCTTGTAAACGGCATTCCATTGCCTACCTCCCCGTCGATTCCTATGTTTCCATGCACCAACCCCAAAATCCAAACCCGAAGTCATAACCTCAACGTGCCAAACTGCAAAGTGCGGAATGCACCCGTCGACCGGCGGGAATTCGGGATCGACCTTGACGCGGTTGGCGAAGTTTGGGAAAACCGCCGCGCCGATTCCGCCCCGTCGCTGGTCGAGGAAAACGGGCTGGAAACGGCAGTCCCCTGTTGCTTTGCGAACATTGCAGCAATCGTGCCCGCCACGAAAGGGGAGAGTTCCCGCGGTTTTAGCCAGGAGGGCGCCGTGAAACCAAAGAAGATCCTGACCGCCGGTCCCACGATTTCGCAGCGCGAGATCGACTATGTCGTCGATGCCGTCCAGAACGGCTGGAACGAGAATTGGTCGGGCTATCTGACCCGCTTTGAGCGGAGTTTCGCCGATTATGTCGGCGCTCGCTTTGCCCTGGCGACTTCAAGCTGCACTGGCGCTTTGCATTTGTCGCTCTTGGCGCTCGGAATCGGAGCGGGGGATGAAGTGCTCGTGCCGGAGGTGACATGGATTGCCACCGCCAGCGCCGTGACATACACCGGGGCGAAGCCGGTTTTCGTCGATATCGATCCGGCCACCTGGTGCATGGATCCGGCTGCCGCGCGGCGCGCCATCACGCCACGGACCAAAGCTATCATGCCGGTCCATCTTTACGGCCACCCGACGGACATGAAGGGGATCGACAAGCTGGCTCAAGAATACGGACTGCTAGTGCTCGAGGACGCCGCCCCGGCTCTCGGCGCGGAGATCGAAGGCCGCAAGGTCGGCAGCTTTGGCCACTTGGCGTGTTTCAGCTTCCAGGGGGCGAAGATCATGACCTGCGGCGAAGGCGGAATGCTCGTCACTAGCGATCCCGCTCTCTACGAACGAGCCAGATACATGAACGACCACGGCCGCGATCCGCAGCGGGCGTTCGTCAATACGGCGATCGGCTACAAGTACAAGATGTCGAACCTCCAGGCCGCCCTGGGCCTGGCGCAGCTCGAGCGGATCGAGGAGATGATCGCCAAACGAAGGCAGACCTTCCAATGGTATCGTCAACGGATCGGCGAGGTGCCGGGATTGACATTGAACGTCGAGCGCTTTTGGGCCCGGAATATTTATTGGATGACGTCGATCGTTCTGAGCGACGAACTCTCGGTCAGCCGCGACGAAGTGATGGCCGGCCTTAAGCAGCGCGACATCGATTCGCGCCCCTTTTTCCTGCCGATCAGCAGCTTCCCGATGTTCGAGAGCCGGGCGGCTGAAAACCCGGTCGCCTACCAGATTTCGCACCGCGGCATCAATCTGCCGAGCGGACACAATTTGACCGAGACCGACATCGACCGCATCTGTCGCAGCTTGCTCGAAGTGCTCGGCGTTTCGAGTCAGAAACACCGCGAGGCCGCGTAACGTTCGTCGTTGTAGTAGGCACACTCCATGTGCCGCAACAGCCACGGCACACGGAATGTGCCGGCAACAATCCGGGGGAAATCGGCATGGATGCCGCCTATCACGATCGGGTCGTTTCGACGATCCGCAACCTCAAGATCGCGGCCGCGCGGAGCGGAAATTGGTTTGCCATCTTCGATCGCGACGAGTGCATGACGAGCCTCGATCCAGTCACTTGGCAGGATGTGGATGATCCAGATTCGATCCGTCTCTTGGCCGAATGGCGCTTGGCGGCGCAGAACTCATTCCCGGCCATCTTTCCCGTGACGCTCGATGGGACCCGCCGCTGGCTCATCAAGCAGGTGCTCGAATTGGACGACCGAATGCTATTCTGGGTCAAGAGTCCGCAGGGTCAGAAGATCGGCCACGCGGGAATCTATCGAATCGATTATTCCGAGCGAAGCCTGGAACTGGATAACGTGGTCCGCGGCGTGCCGCGCGTCATGCGCGGGGCGATGGTTTCCAGCGTGCAAGCCATCCTGAGCTGGGCCTTTACGACACTTCAAATGGAAGACGTTTACCTGCGCGTGTTTTCCGACAACATGCGGGCCATCCAGCTCTACGAACATTGCCGCTTTCGCGAAACGATGCGGATGCCGCTGCGCCGCGTGCAAGAAGGCGACGTCGTGCGCTGGCTGGAAGTCGATGGCGACTACCGCAAGCCAGTCGAGCGCTATTTCGTCACGATGCACCTTTCCAAGACGGCCTGGCAAGGAGAATCCGCCGACGAGCTGGCAGCCTGAAGCAAGGGATGAGGGGAGAGGGACGAGGAGTTAGGGAATTACGACCCGTCCCTTTGGACGAATGCGGACCACAATCACAGTGCATTGACGGCTGAACACATGGACCAAGATGCAGCCTCAAACGCCCGTCGCCAGGAAGAACAATGCCCTCGCCCCTCGCCCCTCGTCCCCCGTCCCTCGGCTCAACGCAAGCTCTTGAGCATCATCATGCCGGTGCGGAATGAGGAGGGGAATCTTCCACGGGCCTACGACGAAGTCTCTGCCGTCATGGCCGGGCTGCCGTATGACTATGAAGTGATCCTCATCGACAACGACAGCGGCGACCGCACTGGGCTGATCGCGGCCGATCTATGCAATCGCGACGTCCGTTGGCGATATGTCAAGTTCAGCCGGAACTTCACGGTAGAGGCTTCGCTGGCCGCCGGTTATCGATTCACTCGAGGGGACGCGGCCATCGTGCTGTTCGGCGATCTTCAGGATCCGCCGACGCTGATCCAGGAGTTTCTCCAGAAATGGGAAGCGGGACACGAGATCGTTTACGGCGTGATTCGCCATCGCACGGGCGATCCGCTTTGGAAAGCGTGGTCGGCGCGGATGCTCTACCGCGTGGTGAATTATCTTTCAGACGTCGATATTCCGAACAACGCCACCGATTTCCGACTGCTGTCGCGGCGAGCGATCGACGCGCTCAATCAGCTTGGCGAGCGCAACCGCTACATCCGCGGCTTCTCGCACTGGATCGGCTTCAAGCAGTGCCCGATCGTCTACGACCGCCGACCAAGAACGGCGGGTAAGAGCAAGGCGCCCTTCTTCTACCTGCTCAATCTAGCGGCCAACGCAATTACTTGCTTTTCGATCAAGCCGCTTCAGCTTTTTTCGCTATTCGGATTCCTGACACTTGGCGTGACGATCGTCGTGGCACTCGGTTACGTCGCCACCTATTTTCTCGGCGGCACGGTCCCCGGACTGACGACGATCTACGTGCTGCTCTTGGCGATCCTGGGTGTGATGCTCGTCGGCTTCGGAACGCTCGGCGAATACATCGGCCGGATCTACATCGAAACGAAACACCGCCCGCTGTTCATCGTCGAGCGAACGATCAATATGCCCGACGCGGGCGCACGCGTTGAGCCGCTCTTGTCCGATGGAGCACCGGCTATGGAGCGCCGCGCCGCGTAGTGAACATGCCCCTCGCCCCTCGCCCCTCATCCCTCGACCCTCCCTTCGATCCCGCGCGGTTGCGGCGGACGATCCTCGACATGTCGTATAGCGGCTCGACGGTGCATATCCCGTGTGCCTTTTCCGTTGTGGATATCCTGGCGCTGCTCTATCGCTCGTATCTTCGGCTTGATAGGAGCGATCCGCGCGCTCCTGATCGCGATTATTTGGTGCTGAGCAAGGGGCATGGCGTAATGGCGCAATATGCCTGCCTGAACGAGCTGGGTTGGATTACGGACGACGATCTCCGCTCCTATTTCAAGGACGGCACGCGACTCAAGGGGCTTTCCGACGCGCATGTTCCGGGAGTGGAAGTCACCTCGGGCTCGCTAGGGCACGGGCTGTCGGTTGGCGTCGGATTGGCGTTGGCGGCCAAGCGTCGCGGCAGCCGGCAGCGAGTGTTCGCGATCGTCGGCGACGGCGAGGCGAACGAGGGAGCCATTTGGGAGGCGATCCTCTTCGCGGCCCACGCTCAATTGGACAATTTGATCGTCATCATCGATGCCAATGGCATGCAGGCGATGGGCAGCACGGCTGAGGTGATGGACCTCGGGTCGATCTTGGAAAAGCTGACTGCGTTCGGAGTTGTGGCCCGCGACGTGAATGGCCACGACGAGGCGGCCCTCGCCGCGGCGCTCGACGAGCTGCTGGCAGATCCAACGCCGCGGCCCAAGGGGATCGTCGCCCGAACGGTCAAAGGCAAAGGGGTGTCGTTCATGGAGCACAACAACCGCTGGCACTATACGCGGCTCACGGCGGAGACCCATGCGGCGGCGCTGGCCGAGTTGTAGATTTGTAGCGGAATTCGCCAGAGTTTCGGCGACGAGACCGCGGTCGATCGCCTGAATTCTGGCGAATTCAGCTACGCCCACCCGCGGCCGACGCTGCGAGCGTCGGCGGTCACGGGTTCAGCACAAAACCGAAAGCTCTATGCGAGATGCCTTTTCAAAATGTTTGGTCGAAGCCGGGCGGAGCGATCCGCGCGTCCTGCTGTTGACCGGCGACCACGGCTACGCGCTCTTCGATGACTTTCGCCGCGTGTGCCCAGGGCAATACATCAATGCCGGCGTTGCCGAGCAAAATATGGTCGGGGTCGCCGCGGGCTTGGCCAAAGGAGGATTCCGGCCGTTCGTTTACGGCTTAAGCGCGTTCGTGCCAGTTCGCGTGTTGGAGCAAATCAAGCTCGATGTCTGCTACGAGCAGTTGCCGGTCGTCTTCATTGGCGATGGGGCAGGAGTCGTCTACGGCCAACTCGGCAGCAGCCATCAGAGCACGGAGGATGTGGCGGCCCTGCGCGCCGTGCCGCACATGGCCATTCTTTCGCCGGCCGACGCCCATGAAATGACGTCCGCGATGCGGCTGGCGATGGACTGGAGCCGCCCGGTCTACTTGCGGATGGGGAAAGCCGATCTCGGCGCCGTACACAACGCCCCTCCGCAATTCGATTGGGGCCGGCTCTGCCCGGTGCGGCCCGGGCCCGGGCCGATCGCATGGATCGCCACCGGATCGATGGCGACAACCGCTTTGAAGGTCGCCGCCGATTGGCCGGGCAGTCCGATTTGGAGCGCCCCGTGCATCAAGCCGCTCGACGAGGAGCAGGTTGCGGGGATTTGCCGCGAACACGCGGCCGTCGTCGTGCTGGAGGAACATTCGGTCTACGGAGGGCTCGGCTCCGCTGTCGCCGAAATCGCGGCCAGTCACGCGCCGACATGGGTTTGCCGGGTCGGCATTCAAGACCGGTTTTCCGCGCACTGCGGCGGCTACCCCTATCTAATGCGCGAGCATGGTCTGGATGCCGAGTCGGTCGGCGCCCGCGTCGAACATTTTTTGTCAGATGCAAACATCGTCGGAGCATCACCACGCTCCATTGGTCGTCGAGCGGCCTGACGTCGTAGCGGAATTCGCCAGAATTCCGAATACGAATGAATGACTTGGCCACTGAGTTCTGGCGAATTCAGCTACCGAACCAATTTCAAGCCACTCGAGCGGCCGCATGACGAACGACGACGGAACGACCGGCCGCCAGTCACGGATCGACAGCGCTGCGATCGCGCAGCCGCCGGCATCCAGCCTGCCGAATTTGTCGTCGCGGAGATCGCTTAAGTGGCTCGTGATCGCGATCGTGCTCGTGGCGACACATGGGGCAACGGCCGTTTACTACGCCAATCGTTACGCCCGCGGGGACGTTCGCGTTGGCGACAGGCCGCTCACGCTTGATCTTTCCTTCGACGATTGGGCCGCGGCCACGACCGGGGCAGACTGTTCGTCGTACCTGCGATCGGCGCAAAATGTCGCCGCTCGAAAGGGCGTTACGATCCAAGTGCCCGGCGCAACGCCTCCGCGCACGGCGCCATTTTTCTACTGGGGACCCGGCGCGCCGATGGCGTTTGGATGGTGGCTCAGATTGGTCGGCGGCCACACGATGTTCACGTTTTTCTTGTTCGCGGCGGCCGCGCAGTTGTTCTTCGGTGTGATGGCTGTAGCAACCATTAGCCTTTATACGCGCAACTTCGCCCCGCTAGCGCTGACGGCAATCTGCACCGGATTTTGTCCGCCGCTGCAAACGTGGTTCTACGGCATGAACCTAACGTCGTCAGAGATCGTGTCGCTCATTCCCCTGTCGGTGCTGATTTTCGTCCTGGCAAAAGGATTCATCGCCTTCCCAGCCGTGTCGATCGGCTCGTGGAGAACGATGATCTCATCGCGCGTCTTTGGCTGGTTTGCGCTGGCCGGCCTTCTGATCGGACTTCATTCGTTGGTGCGCGATTCGGGAGCGGCATTTGCCACCTTCATCGCTTGCTTCTTGATCGGACGAGCAGTGCTTGCCGACCGCCGGCGGACGCTGCTCGCCATCGCGACCGCCGCGATCGTGCTGGCGGGCGTCGCCGCCGTTCGCGAACCGGTTAAGCTCTGGAACCAAAGGCGAATCAGCATCTACACGGTTTGCACCAGCAGTCAGGGGGCGATCTGGAGGTACGGACTGTGGATGCGGCACGACCAATACGACTGGTTTCAATCGGCCGGCATCGGCTTCGGAGAGTATCTCGACCCGGACGCGGCAACCCGCGTCGAAGAATTCTATAAAGCCGGTCGCCCGTTGCCGGAGTTGTACTCCCTGCGGCAATTGGCGCAGGCGGTGGCCAAGCGTCCGGCGGATGCGCTGGCGTTCAAAATCTCGCGGCTGCCGGTGCTCTGGCTAGGAACCGATCGCTGGCCCAAAATGCAATGGGGACTGGTCCCGTCGTGGTGCGCTGGCTTCTATCTGCTGTTGCTGGGGTTCGTCGGAATGCGACTCTGGCGCCGGGAGCGGATTCCTGAGCCGGTGTATCTCTACATGCTATTGATCGTGTGTGCTTCACCACTGATTCACTTTGAGTTCCGCTATACGTTCCCCATCTGGAACACCCTGGTGCTCGTGCCCGGATTGCTTTTGGCAACGCTGTCAAAGGTCAGCCAGGATACACCGAACCAAGCCGCCCCGCTCGAACCGGCGGCAGCGGCACGTGTGTACTCCTCGCTCCGCGCGAGGACTTCATCGTTCGGAGCGTGATGACTACTCTTGGTCGCGCCGCGACACTACCTTTTGGCAATACGTCGCATTTCTTGCACGGCCGCTGTTGCCGAAAACCCACGTCCGCTGACCAATGTTAAGGGTCATCGGCGTTGCGCCGCGGCCAGCGTTCGCGCCAATCGCGGAGCGCCCGCTTTCTTGTCGAAAACCGTCGTCTGCGAGTTGCATCCGGGCGAAATCGGCATAGGGTTCAGTTGTCTTTTCGCGCGGCGGTCATCACGTATTTGCCGTTCGGCAATCAGCGACCGCTCGAAGCCGCGATAGGCGCAAATCCATCAGCCGCGCCGTCGTTCCAACTTGGCGTCGCGGAACTCCGCCGCCACCTCCTGGGGATTATTCACCATGCGCTCGTCTCGCCGCTGGAGTGAGAAATCGTCGGATTCGACCCGCGACAACTGTCGTGCCTCGAAATTGCTTTTGGAATCGCTCGAGCCGCGGACGATGCTTGCCGCCAATGTGCTCTGCCAGCCAAACCTGAGCTTCTTCGCCGGCAGCGGCTTCAACGTTTATTCCCCGGCCCAAATCCGAAATGCTTACGGCTTCGATCAAGTCCGTTGGAACGGCGCGGGCCAGACGATCGCCATCGTCGACGCCTACGACGATCCGACCGTGGCGGCCGACCTGCACAAGTTCGATCAACAATTCGGCCTTTCCGATCCAAAGCTGACCGTGGCCAAACTGACGAGCGGCGGCCGAAGCCCGACCTACGACTCAGGCTGGGCGATGGAGATAGCGCTCGACGTGGAATGGGCCCATGCGATCGCGCCGGGCGCCAATATCCTTTTAGTCGAGGCCAACGCGGCGAGCCTCTTCAGCCTTCTTTCGGCCGTCGATTACGCGCGCCATCAGGCTGGTGTCAGCGTCGTTTCGATGAGCTGGGGCGCCGGCGAATTCTATGGCGAAGGGTCGTACGATTCGTATTTCACGACGCCCAGCGGGCACGGCGGCGTGACATTCGTCGCCTCGTCGGGCGACAGCGGAGCACCGGCAAGCTGGCCCTCGATCTCGTCGAACGTGGTGGCGGTCGGCGGCACCACTCTCTCGCTCGGATCCGGCGGCAGCTATGGATCGGAAAAAGGCTGGAGCGGAAGCGGCGGCGGATTCAGTCCGTATGAATCCGAGCCGAGTTTCCAGCGCGGCTTTCAGAACACGGGGCACCGCTCCAACCCCGACGTGGCCTACGATGCCGATCCGTACAGCGGATTCTACGTCTACGATTCCGCCTCGGGCGGCTCTTGGTATGCCGTCGGCGGCACGAGCGCCGGAGCGCCCCAATGGGCCGGGCTGATCGCTGTCGCGAATCAAGGCCGCGCCGCGGCTGGGCGCGCGCCGCTCAGCAGTGCGCTGCAAGCGATCTACAGCCTGGCGAGCGCCGATTTCCACGATGTCACCAGCGGTAACAATGGCTATGCCGCGGGCGTCGGCTACGACGCTGTGACTGGACGCGGCTCGCCGAACGCCATCCTGGTCGTCCGCGATTTGATCGCCTATGGGGCGACGACCACCACGGTTACGCATTCGACGAGCACAGTGACGACCGTCAATGCATCGGGCGGCCGGATGACCAGTGCCGGAGGAACCGTGGACGGCGGGCTTGCCGGGATCGGCGAATCTGGAAGCAGCGTGAACCTTGGTTTCGGCACGGCCGGCCAAGAAATGGCCGTCAGTTCGACGAATGCCCGGGCGACGGGCTCGATCTCTACCTCCAGCACGTCACTCGCCGCCGGATCGCTCTCACGCCATTTGACCGACGCCGCTGGCGACCAAGCGCTGGCCGCAGACTCTTCCGGCCTCGACTTGAAGTTGGCCACCGCGTCGAGTAACGATGATGCCGGTGCCGTCAAGAAGAGTGACGTGCAGTTCTCAAACGGAGACCGCTTCAATTCACTCCCCGAAGCCATTTTCGAACAGTCCCCGCAATCGTCATTCGATCCGCTCGGTGCGATCGACAGGGTCGAACGATTGATCAATCGGTATCTCGAATCGGACGCCGGATTCAACACGGCCGGCGATCGCGGTCTCGACAATGAGCAAATCGACGCCTGCCTCGCGGACCCACAATGGCTGAACGGCGGCGACGTTGGAACGCAGCCCGCGAAATCCGCGAAGAGCGACGCCGGTGATCATCAGAGCGTGCCATTTGCCGCCGCGGCGATGTGCCTCATGATCGAAAGCGGCTGGGGCCGACGGGCGTCCTCCATCGAGACGAACGAGAAGAATCAACGCCGCCATTCGTCGTGAAAACCCGCTTGGTCCAAGGCTCTGCCTGGGACCACACTGCCCGCGAGGCTCTGCCTCGCCATCGGAAAGCCCCGCAAACCCAGCGGGGCCTTTCATGCGCTGGTCTAATGCCGACCAGCCTGATTTGCTTGGAATATTCGGCCGATCTTGATATGATCTAGGCAACCGCCGAACGTCTCAGCCTGATCCGGAAGCTGACGCATTCCGGCTCGTGGTTTAGCGACCGACGGCTCCTGCCTACCTCACCTAGCCCGAAAGGGTCCCACCTATGTTAACGATTCTCGGCCAACCGCAGCGGCATCCGTTTTGTGATGGGATTAAGCGACGCGATTTTTTGAAGATCGGCGGCCTGGCGATGGGGGGAGTGGCGCTGCCCGAATTGCTCCGGGCCGAAGCGGCCGCTGGAATTCGGGGCTCGCACAAGGCCGTGATCATGATCTTCCTGCCGGGCGGCCCGCCGCACCAGGATTTTCTTGATCTGAAGCCAAACGCCCCGGCTGAAATACGTGGCGAGTTTTCGCCGCTCAAGACGAACGTGCCGGGGATCGAGATATGCGAGCTGCTGCCGAAGCTGGCCGGGATGATGGACAAGCTGGTCGTGATCCGTTCGATTGTCGGAGCGACCGGCGACCACTATTCATTCCAGTGCATGACCGGCCGCACTCATCGGCAGCAGCCGCCGGGCGGCTGGCCTTCGATCGGCTCCGTGCTCTCGAAGCTCAAGGGCGCGAGCGACCCGTCGGTGCCGCCGTTCGTCGGGCTCGCGCCGAAGATGGGGCACATGCCCTGGGCCGACCCCGGGCAACCGGGCTTCCTCGGAATCGCCCATGCTCCCTTCAAACCCGAGGGGGACGGCAAAGGCGACATGGTGCTCGACGGAATCTCACTCGAACGGCTCCGCGATCGCCGCGCGCTACTAACCGCATTTGATCGCTTCCGCCGCGACGCCGATTCCACCGGCACGATGCAAGGGATGGATTCTTTCAACCAGCAAGCCCTGGGCGTGCTCACGTCGAGCAAGCTGGCCGACGCGCTCGATCTGTCGAAAGAGGACCCCCGCGTCGTCGAGCGCTACGGCCAGGGCGATCCCAAGAACCGCGATGACGGCGGGCCGAAGCTGATGTCGCATTTCTTGATCGCTCGCCGGCTCGTCGAAGCCGGGGCGCGGTGCGTCACCTGCGCGTTCAGCCGTTGGGATTGGCACGGGCAGAACTTCAAGGCCGCCCGCGAAGACATGCCGCTCTTGGATCAAGGCGTCAGCGCCTTGGTCGAAGACCTGCACCAGCGCGGGCTGGATCGCGACGTATCGGTCGTCGTGTGGGGTGAATTCGGCCGCACGCCGAAGATCAACAAGGATGCCGGCCGCGATCATTGGCCGCAAGTCAGTTGCGCGATGCTCGCCGGCGGCGGAATGCGCACGGGCCAAGTGATCGGGGCCACGAACCGCCTCGCCGAATACCCCGTCCAACGCCCCGTCACGTTCGGCGAAGTATTCGCCACGCTCTACCACAACCTCGGCATCGACATCAACACAACCACCATCCGCGACCTCACCGGCCGCCCGCAATACCTCGTCGACCACGTGCAACCGATGCGGGAGTTGATCTAGTGATGACGCCTTGACTGTGTATTTCATGTGACCATAATAATGGTCATGGCCAAGAAGCC
>DASZFO010000038.1 GCA_035939775.1 Pirellulales bacterium
CAGCATCAGCAACGCCAGCGGCTTTCGCGTTAATCTCAAGACCACCGGCGCGACGAGCGCCGGATTCGACGCTTTGAGCGGCAATGTCGGCACTGTCCCGCTAAACCCACACAACCGACTCGACCCCTTGCCGACCGATGATCCGCCCCTACTCTGAAGGTCATGCAAGCCTTCCACAAACTGCGCGAAATCGCCCGCGACCGCCGCGAAAGAGCCATCGTCAAAGCTCGCGAAGAGTACGAAGCCATACTGGTCAGGATCGCAGCGCTGGAACAAGACCTACTCGGGCGCGACCGTTCCACAATCAAGAGCATATACAGTTGCGTCGAATCTGTCATTCCGACCGACGGGCCGTTTACGAGCGGCGACCTACTGCTCAGATTGGAAGCTCTCGACCAACGCCGGGCGTGGCACAAACGATCCGTCGATCATTGCATTTCGACACTACGGGCCAGAGGGGTGGTTCGCCGATTGAGCAAGAGCCGGGCCGGGGCCGCGCACGTCGTCGCCCCAGCCGTTTACGTGAAGGCTGGCGTCAAGGTCGATTCGCAGCCGTTCGGCGATGCATCGCTCGTGGACGTGCTGTACGAAGTGCTGAGAGGCAAGAGCCTGACTCTAACCGAATTGACGGTTGCGGTTATGGAAGCGGGCTACGTCACCGCGATGAAGCCGAAGGCGCTGCGGGACCATTCAGGGCGCGCGATGAGGAAAGATTCGCGGTTCCACGCTTCCGGCGAGCGCTGGACTTGCCGGTAGTCACGCCTCATTCATTCGTCGAATTCGGGCGTTCCCCAATCGCCAGATTCCAGGCCGGTGAAGCAACGCTGGCCGTACTTCGTGAGAGTCGGCCGCCCATCGGGCTGAATCTCGACGATCTTCCATTCGGCCAAGCGGTCGAGGATTTCGCGCCGGATCGGTTCATCGCGCTCGTCCATACCGATTTGGTGGAGCGCGCCGTAGAGGTCTTCGGAGGTGGGTTTCATGCGGTCATTCTAGCAGCGCGGCAGGCGGTTCGTCGCGAGCGGGGATCGGTGGCCGCTGAACGCCAACGCCTTGTTCTAAGTCCTGAGACCGCAATAATATAATGGATGGCAAAAATTTCCTTGATTCAGAGAGAGCGGATGTCTAGAATGACGGGTTCTATATCGGGCGTGTGCTCGCTGTATTGTCGGGCTACACTTGTCACATGAGCCAAGCAGAACACGAACCGACCAACCGGCCTGCGAAAGATGCCAAATTTGACGCGCTCGAATACCACATTGCGGTCAACTTTCATCCAGAATTGAAGTTGATAAAGGCAAAGGGATTCGAGTTTGCCGGAAGCCTATCTTCCATCATTGACCCCAGCGGCGTTCAACTTGAGGAGAAGCAATGGGCATTCTCCCAACCTCACGGTTCAAGGGTTGGTGGTCAGTTTCAAGTGGTGGTTGGAGTGAGCACGCTTGCCATAGGCGTCGTGTATCCTGAACACAATGAAGAATGGTTCGAGTATCGCTACCACTTGATTCTCAAGGAGTTTTACAAATCGTACAAGCCGCAACTCGTGATGAATTCCACGGCGATCATAAGAGGTACGCTGCAAGTTGATGGCGATGCGCGTGAGTTTTTGATGACGCACGTCACACGATTGGATCAGGAGCGCCTCAAGAAGTTAGGTCGCCCTGTGCATCTTTTTGGAATCCGACTTTTCATGCCACCATATCAGCGCCTCTCAGACTCCCCTAAAAAGAAGAAGAAAGGCGTAGCGGAGGCGCAGCCAGAAGTAGTCGGATGGATGGTTGATGTCAAAGCCGAATCACTGATCGAAGACCCTAAAAAACTGTTCTTGGAAGCCAAGTGCGATTGGGTAGTGCCGCAGCCGTGGAGCGATAGAGCAATCAAGGACATTGAAAGCCATCTAGCAGAAGCGGCCAATTATCTGAAATACAGGCTTGTTCCATTTTTGGAGAGTGAAGCGAGCGATACAGGAGAATGAAATGGGTACAGCATACAACACAACATACGACTTGCGTGAGGTCGTCGAAACCGACAGCGTTTTGACTTCTCTCGAAGCGCGGGCAGATTCTACGATGCTGACTCCGCGATTCAAGAAAGACCAATTAGATTTTGATTCATTCATCAAGCATAAAGTACCATCCGAGACGGAGCGAATCATCGCAACACCGCGAATCTGTGGGGGCCATGCAAGAGTGAACGGAACGCGAATTCCTGTTTGGGGAATCGAGCTTTTGCGTCGCGCTGGTAAGTCAGCAAGGTCTATCATTCGATCATATCGTGGACTTACTCTTACCGATGTTTTGGCGGCGTTTTCGTATGCCGATAGCCACCGACAGGAAATTGACGACGCGATTAAGTCGAACGAGGGTGTATGACCAATGGCGCGGCTCCTCGCCGACGAACATTTTGATTTCAACGTAGCCAATCACCTCCGAAGCCTCGGTCACGATGTCGCGACAGTTCGTCAGCACTCGTCGAACAAGTCTGGGGATGGAATGGAGGATGAAGATGTCCTCGCGTTGGCGCGTGCGGAAAGGCGAGTGCTGCTGACGGAAAATATTTCCGACTTCAAATCGCTGCACGATTCTCGGATTCCCCATGCCGGTATTATTGCCTGCTCTCCGGCGGGCGATGAGCCAGCGCGCGATCGCGCCAAGCGAATCGCGGAAGTATTAAGATCGCATGGCCGCCACATTAAACAACAATGGGTGCGATTGCATTCGTGGAATCAGGTATCGAAAAACGGCGCGAACCGTAAGCGTCGATGAATGTCATTGGTTGGCATCATGTACATTTCTAACTTATCTCGAACGACCGCGCGAACTCTCCATTTGATCTGGAGAGCGTCCCGCGTCTCGGCGGCGCAGCGGTTTTATAATCCGTCGTAGGGTGCGGCTGCGCGCCGCTGGGTTCGACTCCCACTCTCTCCGCTAGGTCTTGCCTAGCATCCTGCGCACGGCCTCTGTAATCGCCTGAGAACGATTCCAGCCGCGTTTGGCCGCTAGACCGTCAAGCCCTTCGATTAGCTCGCTCGGCACGCTGGCCGCGACCACAGTGGTCTTTCCCTCTGGATTGGCGACCTTGCGCCCAGCCCCCTTGCGCTTGCCGCCATGCTGTTTGTTCTTCGCCATCTTGGCACCTTGAAAAAATAATAGAAAATCAAGTTGACATAGCCGACTTGAATTACTATAATCTAATCATGGTTGCTAAGCAAGGGCAACAAAAAACCCCGGTCGTGTTAGAAGCACGGCCGGGGCTACCATAATCAGGCTTTCGCCCAATCACGATGGTTCAACGTCGATTGTAGCGTGAGCCGCAACGGAAAGCGACTCTTTTGTGATAGCCTTCAACTGCCAGCACGAAAACCGAACGAAGCACGGCAAAGACCGCAAGGGCCAGCAGCGCTGGAAGTGCTGCGATTGCGGCGCGACCTTCATCAGCGACGAACAACGGCCGCTCGGCGATATGCGAATCGACCTGGCCGAAGCCGTCAAGGTTCTCAAGATGCTCTTGGAAGGAATGAGCATCCGGGCTTGCGAGCGGATTTGCGGCATGAAGCGCGATACGATTTGCGACTTGATCCTATTGGTCGGTGAGAACTGCGCCCGCTGGCTTGAAACGGCAATCGTCGGCGTCGAAGCCAAGACAATCGAGCTGGACGAGATTTGGGATTTTATCGGAATGAAGTCGCGGACCAAGGAGCGGCTCGGCCGGCTCGGCGACGATTGCGGCGACTCTTGGACGTGGCTGGCAATCGACGCGGATTCCAAACTGGTTCTATCCCACGCGGTCGGTCTGCGGGACGACGCGACGTGCGAGCGGTTCCTATGCCAACTGAATAGCGCGACCACGGGCAACTGCCAAGTGACTTCGGACGGCTTGCGGCTCTACACTAATCGCGTTCCGTTGCAATTGGGATCGCGCGTCAGCTTCGCTCAGTTGGTCAAGACCTATGGCCATGAGCAGCAAGAGAACCGCTACAGTCCGGCCGCGATAATAGGCACAGAAAAAACCGTTCGCTTCGGCAACCCCGATGAGGATAAAATCTCGACCTCGTTTTCGGAGCGGCTGAATCTGTCGGTTCGGATGCACGTTCGCCGGTTCACTCGCTTGACCAACGCCCACTCCAAGACCTATCAGCACCATGCCGCGATGGTCGCGCTCTTCGTCGCGTGGTACAATTTCGTCCGACCGAATACCGCGCTCGGCAAGAATGTCACGCCCGCAATGGCCGCCGGAATCACGAAAAATGTTTGGGACTTGGAAACCCTTTTGCGAGCAGCGGCTTAGGGAGGTTGTGTGGTTCTAAGGGGACAGTGCCGCAATGTCAGCGGCATCGCGCCGGGCACGAGCGCTTCGATCTCGGCCTCGGCCAGTCTCAACGGCACGCAGACGGTCGGGATCGGTTCGCTCAACCAGACATTCAGTTTAACTTACGCCGACGATTCGACGCTCAGCGGCGCATCGAGCAACCTGGGGAACCAGGCCATCACAGTGACCGGCAATGTGTACAACCACGCCAGCGGCTCGGCCACGGGTGCGACTATCTCGCTGCCGGATTCGATCGTCGGTTATAGCGGCACGCTGGGCGGCCTCAGCAATGCCAGCATCAGCAACGCCAGCGGCTTTCGCGTTAATCTCAAGACCACCGGCACGACCGGCGCCGGATTCGACGCGTTAGGCGGCAACGCCAGCGGCATCGCGCCCGGCGCGAGCGCTTCGATCTCGGCCTCGGCCAGCCTCAACGGCACGCAGACGGTTGGGATCGGCTCGCTCAATCAGACGTTCAATCTAACTTACGCCGACGACTCGACGCTCAGCGGCGCATCGAGCAAC
The DNA here is from genome assembly GCA_035939775.1 of Pirellulales bacterium. Taxonomy (NCBI): domain Bacteria; kingdom Pseudomonadati; phylum Planctomycetota; class Planctomycetia; order Pirellulales; species Pirellulales bacterium. The sequence continues at coordinate 4,834 of DASZFO010000038.1, forward strand.
TTAGGGAGCCAATCCATTTCGGTGACCGGCAACGTCTACAATCACTCGAGCACGGGTGGGTTCAGCGGCGGCACGATCGCGCTGCCGGGGCTCATCGTTGGCTATGCCGGGCCGGTTAACGGCGCGAACAGCTTGGGCGTTACCAATGGCCTCGGCACGGATTACCGAGTGAATCTCAAGGCGACCGGCGGCGCGAGCAACAACGTCACGGTCGGCGGTTTCGGCGGCATCGCGCCCGGCAGCACGGGCAACCTCACCGCCGCCCTCGCCGCCGGGCAAGCGGTCGGCGCGGTAAGCGAGACGGTGAACGTCACCCTGGCGGACGATTCCACGCTCAACGGCGCAAGCGCCAATTTGACTACGTGGAACGTCCACGTTAGCGGCAACGTGTTCGACCACGCCACGGCCAGCGATAATTCCGGCGAGCCGGGCAGTTTTGCGGGGGGCACGCTCAGCTTGGGGAATATCCACCAAGGTTATGCCGCGCCAGTGGCGAGTTCCAACAGCCGCACCGTTTACGATGGCGCGAGCGGAGATAATCGCGTAGCGCTCTCCGGCAGCGGCGCTGAGACCGGCGGCACGACGGCGGGGCTGTCGCTCAATTCGATCGGCGGCAGCGGCGCCATCGGCCCAGGCGCTTCGGCTCAGATTTCGGCCGCCTTGGCCACGGGGCTTTCGGCCGGCCCGATCAACCAACTGTTCGTGTACACGTTTGCCGACGATTCGTCGCTGAACGGGGCATCGAGCAATGTCGGCGCCGCGACAATCGTCGTCACCGGCAACGTCTACAGCGGCCAGAGCACCTGGACCGGCGCGAGCGGCGGCTTCTGGGCCAGCTTCAGCAATTGGGACGCCGGCGGCGCACCTGGTCTCGATCCAAACTTCACCACGACCGACGCGGCCACCCTCGGCAATACTTCGGGAAGCGTCGCGGTCGATCTTCACGGCGCCGCGCCGAGCTTGAACGCCCTGACGTTCAACAGCACTGGCAGCTACTCCGTCACCGATACTGTGGGCACGGGCTCGCTCACCCTCGCCGGCCCGGCGCCCTCGATCACATCGGCTGGCACACACATGATCGCCGTCCCGGTTGTGCTGGCTGCCGACACGGCCGTCACCGTCAGCGGTTCCAGCGACAGCCTGACGATTTCGGGCGCGATCCGTGGCGCGAGTGGGAGCTTGTCGCTATTCGGCTCCGGCACATTCGTGCTCAGCGCGGCGAATAGTTACGGCGGCGGCACGACGGTCAACAGTGGCACGCTGCGAGTAACGAACACGTCGGGTTCCGCCACCGGCTCGGGCAGCGTCGCGCTAAACGGCGGCACGCTCGCCAGCGGCGCCGTCGGCATGATTAGCGGGGCCGTCAACGCCGGCTCCGGCACAAACAACATCGCGCCCGGCGGTCTCAACTCGATCGGCACGCTCGATCTCGGCTCGACGCTCAGCCTCAACCGCAATTCAGTCCTGCACTTCGATCTCAACGGCGCAAACGACGATCTGCTGGCCGTCACCGGCGCCCTGTCGATTGCCAGTGGAACGCCGGCGATTACGTTCGACTCAGTTTCCGGGCTGCTCTCCGGCCACAGCTACACACTGGCCACGTTCGCGACCAGTGCGCTGACCAACTCCAGCTTCAGTGCCAGCGACGTCCCGGCCGGATTCAAGCTCCAGATCGATCCGACGGATATCGAACTCGTGCCGGCGAACGCATCGGTCCTGAGCCTTTCCCCTTCGCACCTCGTGGTCCGCTCGATGGTTGGCGGCAGCCAGACCGGAACCATCACTCTGACGAACAACAGCCCGACCGACGATGCCAGCTACTCGGCTTCTCCGACAGCCCAACTCACAGCCACGTCCGCGACCGGCGCGGTGACGCACGGTTCCACTGCCGGCGTGGCGATCGGCTTTGTGGATTACTCGACGACAGGCCCACGAAGCGGCTCGGTCACGTTCGCGAACACCGCGAACGTTTCCGACGGATTCAACAGCTCCGGCAATGTTGTAACGCTCGATTCCGGCAGCGCTGTCGTCAACAACCGCATCGTCGCGGCCTCGAGCGTGAATCTTGGCACGGTCCACGTTGGAAGCGTCAGCTCGGGAACTACAAACTTGAGCACCACCGGGGATGACGACCACTTTACGCGCATAATTGTCGCCGGCCAGTTGTTCAGCAGTGCCGCATCCACCGGCATGGCGACGATTAGCCCCACGATCAGCTCGGCCGGACCGGTCTCTGGCTCCGTGACGCTTAGCACCACGGGGGAAGGACTCGCCGGGGAATCGCCAATCGACGTCAGCGTGCCGTATAGCGCCGCAGCTTATCGGCTGGCCGCCCCCAATTCGCTCGCCACGCCGGTCAGCCTCGGCAATATCCATGTGGGGAGTTCATTCGGCACGCAAGCCTTGTCGGTGCTGAACGCGGCCGCCGCTGATGGATATTCCGAAAAGCTCGACGCCAGCTTCGGCGCGACAACGGGCAGCGCCTCGACAAACGGCGGCACAATCAACCTGCTGTCGGCCGGCGCCGTGAACAATTCAAGCCTCGTCATCGGATTGGGAAGCGGCCCGCAGTCGACGCCGGGCGCGATCGGCGGCACGGCGCGCGTCAACCTTGCTTCGAATGGTTCCGGCACGAGCGGGCTGGGAACGACGGCCCTCCCAGCGCAGACGGTGGCTGTCACCGGAAACGTCTATCGTTTGGCAGTCCCGGCCCCGCCCGGCAACGTGAATCCGCAAAAGTTGCTAAGTCCCGTGGACCTAGGAATTGTTCATGTTGGGGACTCATTCGGCACACAGACCGTGTCGGTGCAAAACACGGCCGCCAACGACGGCTTTTCCGAGAAAGTCGACGCCCACTTCGGCGCGCTGAGCGGAGCCGCCACAAACAATGGCGGCTCGATCAATCTGCTCGCTCCCGGCGCGAAGGACAGTTCGAGTCTGGTCGTGGGCCTCGGCGGCAGCGCCCACACGAGCGCCGCCGGCGCCGTGGTCGGTTCGGCGACCGTGAACTTCCTCTCTGACGGCACCGGCACGAGCGGCCTCGGCACGACGACGCTGGCCCCGCAGTCGGTCAGCATTGCCGGCCAGGTAAACCAATTCGCTCAACCAGCATTTACCATCACGGACAAGGCCGGCACGCTCACCGGCGGCGGCACGTCGTACACGCTCGATTTCGGCGGGGTCGCTGAGAATAGCGGCACTTACACGGTCCATCTGGCCGTGCTCAACGATCTCTTGGATCCCGCATATCAAGACACGCTCGGCGGCAGCTTCAGTACGGCGCGCGTGTCGCATTTCTCGCTCACAGGCTTCAATCCGTTCAGCGGCGTCGCCTCCGGCAATTCGCAAGCCGGCTTGCAAGTGGCGTTCGATTCCGCCGCCAATCATGGCGCGTTCACCGAGGCACTCACGCTGCATCCGACCAGCGTCAACTCGAGCAGCTCTACCTCGCTTGGCGATATCTCGCTAACCGTAATCGTCTCGCAAACAACGACCGCCGTCGGCTGGACCGGAAAAAACTCCGGCGCGGGCACAAGCAATTCGTCGTGGGATTCCACGTCGGCGAACTGGTCGGCCAACGGCGCCGCGGCATCGTATGTCGAGGGAAGTCCAGTGACATTCGCCGACACAAACGAAGTCACTTCCACCCAGGTCAGCAATGCGACAGTCACGATCCGAGCGGCTGGCGTGCAGCCCGGCTCCGTCACGTTCGCCAACAGCACCGTAGACTACATGCTCAGCAACGCTAGCGGCACGATCGGCATTTCGGGTTCGACAGGCCTCACCAAGACGGGCGCCGGCCGCGTCACGCTAGCAAGTCCCAACAGCTATTCCGGCGATACGATAGTCAACGGCGGCGCGCTTGCCGTCACTGCCGCGGGCGCGCTCGGCAACGGCGGCGGCAATCTCTCGATCAACGCGGCCAGCGGAGCCAGCTCGACCGTTGTCCTCGGGGCCGATCAAACCGTCGCTGGCCTCGCTGGCTCGGTCGCGGCCGGCGGCTCGGCGAGCCTGAGCATCACGGCAGGCAAGACGCTCACCATCCTGCAAGCGAGTTCCACGACCTTCGGAGGCAATCTGATCAACTCCGGCCAGTTGACCAAATCCGGCGCCGGCACTCTGGAAATCAGTGGTTCCCCAACGCTGAACGACAGCAGCCAACTGAAAGTGATCGATTCGGGCAAATTGCGGTTCAACCTTTCCGTGGGCAGCGCGGCGACCATTGGCGCGGGTGTGATTGCGACCGTCGAATCGGCGGGCACTCTCGAATTGGCCGGAAGCGTTTCGGCACTTGCTTCCGGAACGGCGCCGGCCAATCGCATGGACGTGGTCAACAATAGCTCGGCCGCCAGCGGCCTGCTCGTCTCGGGGACAAGTCAAGTGGTCGGCGGAATCAACGGCAACGGCACGACCGAGGTCGCCGCCGGCGCCGATCTGACGGCTAATCATATTGTCCAAGCGGCGTTGGTGATTGGCGGCGACGCGGCGAACCCCGCCGTGATGACGATTGCCGCATCGGACGCAAGCGGCAATCCGCTCGACAGCGACGCCGGGGCGTTTTTGTCCAGCGGTTCCGGCGGCACCGCGTCCGCAAGCAATGCGCCGGCTTATCCGCCGCTCGCGCCAAACTCAGCCTCCGGTTCAAGCGTGCTCGCGCTGGCCGATTCGCTCGGCGCGAGTCTTGCGCACCCTGCCGACCGTTCCACTGCACCTTCATTTCCGGATTCGAGTGCGAGCGGCAGCCTCAACGCAGTGCCCGAGCCTTCGACGATCCTTTTGCTGGCCCTTGGCGCGCTCGCCATCGTCGCCTATGCTCGGCGCCGGCCGAAGCGAATGTCGATTGTTTGAAAGGATCGAGGTCATGGGCGACCACCTTCCCGTTGTCTATTTGGCCCGGCACGGCGAGACGGCCTGGAGCGTCTCGGGGCAACATACGGGGTTGACCGATCTGCCGTTGACGGAGCGCGGCGAGCGGAACGCCCGGCAGCTTGGCGAGCGATTGAAAGGGCTTGTAATCGCCAAAGTATTCGCCAGCCCGCTTAAGCGCGCGAGGCGGACCTGCGAATTAGCTGGGTTCTCAGGCGCTGCCGTGATTGATCCCGATCTGGTGGAATGGAACTACGGGCAATATGAAGGTCGCCGGTCTGAAGAAATTCTCAAGGAACGTCCCGGCTGGCAACTCTTCCGCGACGGCTGCCCCGGCGGTGAATCGCCCGCGCAGGTCGGCGCCCGAGCCGACCGTGCCGTGAGCCGAGTGCGAGGGGTCGAGGGAGACGTGCTCTTGTTTTCGAGCGGGCATTTCTTGCGCGTGCTGGCCGCTCGCTGGCTCGGGCTCGAGCCGGCCATCGGCAAATACTTCATGCTCAGCACAGCCAGCCTGAGCGCCGTGGGGTATGAGCACGATTTGTCGCAGCCAGTGATCCGGCTTTGGGACGATACGCGCCACGTGGGAACGTAAATCTCCTTAGGCGCTTCCGCCGCCACGTTCGGCCGGTTATCCTATCGGTCGGCGGTTAGGCCTCCCGCCTCGAACCGGCAGCCCGAAAGATACCAAGCATGAACGTACTAGTCATCGACATCGGCGGAACGAGCGTCAAAATCCTTGCCAGCGGACAAGATGAGCCTCGCAAGTTTCCGTCCGGGCCGGAGATGACGCCCGAGCGGATGGTCGCCGGAGTCAAGGAACTGGCCGGCGGCTGGAAGTACGATGTGGTGTCGATGGGCTACCCTGGTCCGGTCCTTCACGGCCGGCCAGTCGCGGAGCCGCATAATCTTGGCCCGGGATGGGTCGGATTTGATTTCGAGGCGGCCTTCGGTTGCCCAGTCAAGATCATCAACGACGCGGCGATGCAGGCGCTGGCGGATTACCAAACTGGGAAGCTGCTCTTCCTCGGCCTGGGAACTGGGCTCGGCTCCACGCTGATTGTGGACGGCATCGTCGAGCCAATGGAATTGGGGCACCTGCCGTATCGAAAGGGCACCTACGAGGACTATGTGGGCCTGCGCGGCTTGAAACGCTTTGGGAAGAAAAAATGGCGGAGGCGCGTGGCAGATGTTGTCACCCGTCTCGTTGCGGCGCTCGAGCCGGACGACGTGGTCTTGGGAGGCGGCAACGTGAAGAAGCTCGCGGAATTGCCTACCGGCTGCCGCAGCGGAGAAAACTCCAATGCATTCCAAGGGGGATTTCGCCTCTGGGAAGACGCCAGCGACCGCAAACCGGCCATTCTTGCCCCGACGCAGGCGAAATAGCGGCTTACCGATTGGCGATGCGGAAAAAAGGAGGATCACGCTATGACGAACGATGCGCTCGCCGCGCGTCCGGCCTGGAAGGCGCTCGCGGCCCACTACGAGAAAGTTCGCCGATCGCACTTGCGGCAACTCTTCGCTGAAGACCCAAATCGCGGCGAGCGGATGGCCGCCGAGGCAGTGGGAATCTATCTCGACTACTCGAAGAACCGCGTCACGGAAGAGACGCTCAAACTGCTCGGACAATTGGCGGAGCAATCCGGTCTGCGCGAACGGATCGACGCCATGTTTCGCGGCGACAAGATCAATCTCACGGAAAACCGGTCCGTGCTGCACGTCGCTTTGCGGGCGCCGCGCGGGGCGTCGATCATCGTGGACGGCGAGGATGTGGTTCCGCAAGTCCATGCCGTGCTCGACAAGATGACCGATTTCTCCAATCGCGTCCGCGGCGGCCAGTGGAAGGGACACACTGGTAAACGGATTCGCACGATCGTCAACATCGGCATCGGCGGCTCGGATCTCGGGCCGGTGATGGCCTACGAAGCGCTCAAGCATTTCAGCGACCGGAGCATGGATTTCCGCTTCGTGAGCAATATCGACGGCACCGATCTCGCCGAGGCGACGCGCGATCTCGATCCGGCGGAAACGCTTTTCATCGTTTCATCCAAGACGTTTACGACGCTCGAAACGATGACCAACGCGCAGAGCGCCCGCGATTGGTCGCTGCGCGGCCTCGGCGGCGACGCAAAGGCCGTGGCCCGGCATTTCGTCGCCGTCTCGACCAACGCCGCCAAGGTCGCCGAGTTCGGCATCGACACGGCCAACATGTTCGAGTTCTGGGATTGGGTGGGCGGGCGGTATTCGATGGACTCGGCGATCGGGCTTTCGACGATGTTGGCCATCGGCCCCGAGAACTTCCGCGCGATGCTCGACGGATTCCATCAAATGGACGAGCATTTCCGCACGGCGCCGTTCGACCGCAACCTGCCCGCGCTGATGGGCCTGATCGGTCTCTGGCACAACGATTTCTTTGGTGCGGCGACGGTGGCCGTGCTGCCGTACGAGCAATACTTGAAGCGATTTCCGGCTTACTTGCAGCAGTTGACGATGGAAAGCAACGGCAAGCACGTCACGCTCGGCGGCGCCGCCGTTGACTGCGACACGGGCCCGATCTATTGGGGCGAGCCGGGTACGAACGGGCAGCATTCGTTTTACCAATTGATTCATCAAGGGACGCGGCTGATCCCCTGCGACTTCATCGCGTTTGTCGAAGCGCTCAACCCGCTCGGCCGGCACCACGATATGTTGCTGGCAAACGTCTTCGCGCAAACGGAGGCGCTCGCCTTCGGCAAAACGCCCGAAGAGGTGAATGCCGAGGGAACACCGGATTGGCTCGTGCCGCATCGAGTCTTCGAGGGAAACCGGCCCTCGAACACGATCCTCGCTCAGCGACTCACTCCTGAATCGCTCGGCAAGCTAGTGGCCCTCTACGAGCATTCGGTTTTCACGCAAGGAGTGATCTGGAACATCGACTCGTTCGACCAATGGGGCGTCGAGCTGGGCAAAGTGCTCGCCCAGCGGATCATCCCGGAACTCGAATCCGCGACCGAACCACAGCTCGCCCACGATAGCTCGACGAACTGCCTGATCCGGCGTTATCGAAAGCTTAAGTAAAGAAGGAATCCAATCATGCAACTCGGAATGATCGGACTCGGCCGGATGGGGGCTAACATGGTGCGGCGGTTGCTCAAGGCGGGCCACCACTGCGTGGTCTACGATCGCTCGCCGAAGGCGGTCGAAGATCTGGCCAAGGACAAAGCCACCGGGGCATCGTCGCTCGCTGATTTCGTCAAGCAGCTCGAAAAGCCGCGGGCCGTTTGGCTGATGGTCCCCGCGGCCGTCGTCGATCAAAGTATCGTCGATCTCAAGCCTCTTCTGGAACGCGGCGACGTGCTCATCGACGGCGGCAATTCGTATTATGTGGACGACATCCGACGGGCGAAGCAACTCGCAGCCGCGGGGATTCACTATGTCGACGTCGGCACGAGCGGCGGCGTTTGGGGACTCGAGCGCGGCTATTGCATGATGATCGGCGGCGAGCCGCAAGTCGTCGAGCGGCTCGATCCGATCTTCGCTACGCTCGCTCCCGGCGTGGGAGACATCCCGAAAACTGCCGGCCGAGAGCAGCTCGGCGGCACGGCCGAGCAAGGCTATTTGCACTGCGGGCCCAATGGCGCGGGTCACTTCGTGAAGATGGTTCACAATGGCATCGAATATGGACTAATGGCCGCGTATGCCGAGGGGCTAGGCGTGCTTCGCGACGCCAATGTCGGCAAGCGCGAGAACGCTTCAGACGCCGAGACGACTCCGCTGCGCGATCCCGACCATTACCAATTCGATTTGAATCTTCGCGAGATTGCCGAAGTTTGGCGGCGCGGGAGCGTGATCGCCTCGTGGCTCTTGGACCTGACCGCGACGGCCTTGGTGAAAGATCCGAATTTGGCGAAATTTGCCGGTCAGGTTTCGGATTCGGGCGAAGGGCGATGGACGATCAAGGCGGCGATTGATGAGGCGGTGCCGGTCCCCGTACTCTCCGCGGCCCTGTATCAGCGATTTACGTCGCGCGGCGAGGCCGATTTCCAAGACAAGCTGCTTTCGGCCATGCGATTCGAATTCGGCGGCCACCTGGAAAAACCCGCTGGCAAATAGGGGCTGGAAGGATCGATCCATGACAAGCCCGACGCGTTCCGACGCCCTGGTCTTTTTCGGCGCCACCGGAGACTTGGCGTATAAGAAAATCTTTCCATCGCTTCAGGCGATGATCAAGCGAGGGCATCTCAGCGTACCGGTGATCGGCGTGGCCAAGTCGGGCTGGAACGTCGATCAATTCAAGGCCCGGGCGCGCGACAGCCTGGAAAAGCATGGCGGGATCGATCCGACCGCGTTCGACAAGCTCTCGAGCCTGCTCCGCTACGTTGATGGCGATTACAACGATCCGGCAACGTTTCAAGCATTGCGCAGGGAACTCGGCGCAGCCCAGCACCCGGCACACTATCTGGCGATTCCACCCGTAATGTTCGAGACAGTCGTCGAGCAGTTGGGCAAGGCGGGCTGCGCCGCTGGCGCCCGCGTCATCGTTGAAAAGCCATTCGGTCGCGATCTGGCCTCGGCGCAGGAGCTGAACCGGATTCTGCTCGGCGCGTTCGACGAGACGGCCATCTTTCGCATCGACCACTATTTGGGGAAACGGCCGGTGCACAACATCTTGTTCTTCCGTTTCGCGAACGCGTTTCTGGAGCCGTTCTGGAATCGATATCACGTCGAGAGCGTGCAGATCACGATGGCGGAGGACTTCGGCGTCCAGGGGCGAGGCGCATTCTACGAGGAGACGGGCGCGATCCGCGATGTCATTCAGAACCATCTTTTCCAGGTCCTGGCGAATCTGGCGATGGAGCCGCCGGTTCGCACCGACAGCGAATCGATTCGCGATGAAAAGGTCAAGGTGCTGAAGGCCATCCCGCCGCTGGACGCGAAAAACGTCGTCCGCGGCCAATTCAGCGGCTATCGCCAAGAACCGGGCGTGGCGAGGGATTCCAAAGTCGAGACGTTCGCCGCCTTGCGCTTGGAGATCGACTCCTGGCGGTGGCGGGGCGTGCCGTTCTACATTCGTGCCGGCAAGTGCCTGCCGGTCACATGCGCGGAGGTCGTGGTCCGGCTGCGCCGCCCGCCGACGATGTATCGCGGCCTCCATTTGAAATCGAATTATCTGCGGGCTCGGATCAGTCCCGACATAACGATCGCGCTCGGAATGATGACGATGGCCGCCGGGGACGACGCGGCAGCTCAGGAGGTCGAGTTGATTGCCAGCCGTCATCCTCGCGCCGAAGAAATGGACGCCTACGAGCGGTTGCTCGGCGACGCAATGTCCGGCGATCAGACACTCTTCGCCCGAGAAGACTACGTCGAAGAGGCATGGCGGATCGTCGATCCCGTCGTCAAGGCCGGCACGCCGGTTTTCGAATACGAGCCGCACACATGGGGACCGAGCGAAGCGGATCACCACGTCGCCCCGCCGGGCGGATGGCAAAACCCGGTCGTGACGAGTTGAAATGGCCACGGAAATCAAGCACTGATTGAGATGCCCTCGGTCGGGTGCCACTGCTGGCTTGTCCAGCAGTGCAGGCTGCAAGCCAAGGTCCGAAGCGTCACTGCTGGACAAGCCAGCAGTGGCACCCGAAAGTCGCTTCTGGCCGATCGGCATGATTTGGAAGAGGAGGCGCCGTCGTGCAAATTGAGGTCCTAGCCGACGCCGATGCCGTTGCGCGGAAGGCGGCGGCGATGGTTGCCGCCGAATCACGCGAGGCGGTGCTCGCTCGCGGCCGGTTCATCATGGCCGTCAGCGGCGGACGGACCCCGTGGCAGATGCTCCGCGCGTTGGCAGGCGAAAAGGTCCTCTGGGAAGAAGTGCATCTCGCCCAGGTGGACGAGCGACTCGCGCCTGCCGATGATCCTGATCGGAACCTGACGCACTTGCAGGACAGCTTGCTCAAGCGAGTGCCGTTGCCCGCGAGCCAAGTTTACGCCATGCCGGTCGAGTCTGCGGATTTGGAGAGTGCGGCGAAGCAATACGCCGCGACGTTGGCGCAGGCGGCTGGCTCGCCGCCGGAGCTCGATCTCGTGCACCTCGGCCTCGGACCCGACGGCCACACCGCATCGCTCGTCCCTGGCGATCCGGTGTTGGAAGTCACTGACGCCGACGTTGGAGTAACGGGCATCTACCAAGGAAGGCGGCGAATGACGCTCACCTATCCGATCATCAATCGCGCCCGGCGCATCCTGTGGGTCGTGACCGGCGGCGAAAAGCAAGAAATGCTGGAGCGCCTTCTCCGCGCCGACCGCTCGGTCCCGGCCGGACGTGTGCGACAGGGCCAGGCAATGGTGCTCGCCGACCGCGCGGCAGCAGTGAACCTCGGGACCCATAAATCGAACGCGGCCGGCAGTGGCCCAAGTTCTCTTTCCCAGCTTTCCTGACCCGCAATTGTTGCTTCAGCCGCAGCCTTTGGCCGAATCGGGAGTCGGAGGAAAGCCGCCGTGCGATTTTGCCAAACGGCATTGCCACCCTCGCCATAGCCCTCTCTCGTCAAGGGCGGGGGAGAATTGAGACGGTCGCCGCCAGATTCCGGCAAATTGGTGGAAAGCTAGGTAGCCTGTTCGGGCAGAGCGGGTCGTGCTTGAAGCCGCTTTCGTCGCGGGACCGATCTAAATCCGGGTCGCCATAATCGACGGAGTTGCCGTCAATGCGCAGTGCCTGCGACGCGTCGTAACGAGCGAATTCCGCGGAACCTGGACCAACGCCGTCGACCGCCATGCGATTCCCTGCCTTGTGTAGAATGCCGACGCTAGCAGCGTCGGCTACGAGCATCTCGCGGCAGCCGGGCATCTTGCGTTTGACGGGGCGAAATTGCGGTGTTCGCTTAGCCGCCGGGTGCATCCTTCTGGCGTTCGGTTCCGTCGCGCTCCCGCCAAAAGCGCAGGCCTCCGACCGGCACACTCCGATCGTCAAGGCCGTTCAAGGCGCGAAGGATTCGATCGTCAACATCCACGGCCAGAAGATGCTCGGCGCGACCGATGAGCCGGCCGCCCGCGGCGAAATTCCGCGGAAGGTCAACGGGATGGGAACCGGCGTGGTGATCGACGAACGAGGCTACATCATCACCAACTTCCATGTTGTGGAAGGGGTCCAAAAGATCGAAGTCACCCTGGCCGACGGCGCCGAGTATATCGCAAAACTCATTGCCAGCGATTCATCGGCGGATCTGGCAGTGATCAAGATCAATGCCCAGAGCAAACTGCCCGTGGTCCCGATCGGCACCTCGAGCGATTTGATGGTGGGCGAATCGGTGATCGCCGTCGGCAATGCCTATGGCTACGAGAACACCGTGACCGACGGGATCGTCAGCGCCTTGCACCGTTCGGTCCAAGTGAGCGACGCCCAGGGCTACGAAGACCTGATCCAGGTGAGTGCGGCGATCAATCCGGGCAACTCCGGCGGCCCGCTCTTGAATATCGACGGCGAGATGATCGGCATCAATGTGGCGGTGCGGGCCGGTGCGCAAGGGATCGGCTTTGCGATCCCGGTGGACAAGGCGATGAGCGTCGCCACTAAGCTGCTCAGCGTCGAGCGGCTCGGTTGGCATGGAATCGTCGTTCAGGAGACAGGCAACGGGCAGCCTGGGCTGGTTGTCAGTGCGGTGGAGAAGGAAAGCCCGGCCGAAAAGACGGGGATCAGGCCAGGAGACGTGATCACGACGGTCGCCAAACAAGAGCTGATTCGACCGCTGGACTTGGAGCGCACGTTGCTCGCCCGCAAACCGGGCGAAGAGGTGCCATTGGTAGTGCGGCGAAACGACCAATCCGTCAAGCTGCTGCTCACGCTCGGCACGCTGCCGGCCCACGCGAGCGCCGACTCCGATTTGCCCTGGGATATGCTCGGTCTGAAGCTCACTCAGGTTCCCGCCGAGCAGTTCAAGCAATACCATAGCAACTACCGCGGCGGATTGACGGTCGTCGACGTTCGCCCGGACAGCCCAGCGGCCCGGCAAGGTCTCCATCGCGGCGACGTGCTGGTGGGCATGCATGTCTGGGCTACGGTCAGCGTCGAAAACGTCAACTACATCCTCAATCGCTCCGACCTCGCCGACATCGAACCGATGAAGTTCTACATCTTCCGCAACAGCACGCTGTACGAAGGGCGTGTGACCGTGGCGATGCAGAAGAAGGCGACGCGGGAGTAGAGTAGGTACGAAGTACGAAGTACCAAGTGACAGTCAGCAGTGGGCAGGTCGATCGTTAGCCGGTTCGCTCGCGAACCGAAGTGCTCCGACGCTGGCGGCGTTGGCAACGTTAGCGTCGCCATTCGTCGATCAGCGAGGAGACCAGTGCGGTCCAACCGGTTTGGTGCGATGCGCCAAGTCCCGCGCCGTTGTCGCCATGGAAGTATTCGTAGAACAGGATCAGGTCGCGCCAGTGCGGATCGTTCTGGAATCTTTCACAGTCTCCGAAGACGCGCCGACGATTGGCGGCGTCACGAGAAAAGATGCCGATGTGGCGGTCGGCCAGCTCGGCCGCCAGCGCCAGACTCGCGACGCGGCCGCCGCCGTTCGGATTCTCAATGGTAAACTCCGGTCCCCAGGCCTTTCCTAGCTTGCGCAGCGATTCGATCAACAGAAATGCGGTCGGAAACCAAATCGGCCCTCGCCAATTGGAATTGCCTCCCTTGATCTTGCAAATAGCCTCGGCCGGTTCGTAGCGGACGGTCTTCCCATCGAACTCGAACGGATGCTCTTCGTGGGCCTTTGAGAGGCTGCGCAGCCCATAGTCCGAGAGGAATTCGCCTGGATCGAACACGCGGCCGAGCAGCCGCTCGAGTTGCCGTCGGTTGACAATGCTAAGGACGTGCGTCGTCTTGCCGCCGGACTCGATCGTGTTGACCAGATCGCCGACGAGCTGCTGGCGATGTTTCAGAAACCATTGAAACTCGCCATAAAACCCAGCGAACTGCTTGATGTAATCCTCTTCGAGGCGCTCGACGGCGCATAGCGGGATGAGCCCGACGAGCGAACGGACTCGGATCGCCTGAAACCGCCCGTCGGGAAAGCGCAGCACGTCATAGAAAAAGCCGTCAGATTCGTCCCAAAGCTGATAGTCGCGGCCTCCCATGTGCTTCATCGCGGCGGCCACGTAGACGAAATGCTGGAAGAACTTGGTGGCCAGCCGCTCGTATTCGCGGTTTTCCTTGGCCAACTCGAGGGCGATCCGCATCAGGTTCAGGCAGAACATACCCATCCAGCCGGTGGCGTCGGATTGCTCGAGTACGACGCCGTCGGCGAATTTCACGCTCCGGTCGAAGACGGTGATGTTGTCCAGCCCGAGGAAGCCCCCTTCGAAGACGTTGTTTCCCTGGCTATCGACCTTGTTGACCCACCAGGCGAAGTTCATCAGCAGCTTGTGGAAGCAGCGCTCGAGAAATCCGCGATCGGCATGGCCCGTGCGCCGGCGGGCCATATTGTAGATTCGCCAGACGGCCCAAGCATGCACCGGCGGGTTCAGGTCGGAGAATTCCCATTCGTAGGCCGGAATCTGCCCGTTGGGGTGCTGAAACTGCTCGAACAACAAGACCCAAAGCTGATCCATCGCATATTGTGGATCGACGAGCGCCAGCGTCACGCATTGAAACGCCAAATCCCACGCGGCGAACCACGGATACTCCCACTTGTCCGGGAGCGTCATGATCCGCAGCGAATTCAGATGCCGCCAATGCTGGTTGCGGATCTTCGCCCGCGCCGGGGCCGGCGGCCAGTCGGGATTGTCCCCGTCCAGCCAGCGACTGACGTCGAAGATGTAGCACTGCTTGTTCCAGAGCATTCCGGCCAGCGCCTGCCGCTGGATGAGCCGCTCGTCGTCGCTCGCTTCTGGCGGATGGATCGCGGCATAGAACTCGTCGGCCTCTAGGCGGCGGTCGGCGATGAAGTCGTCCACCTCGGCCAGCGGCGCGCTCAATTCGCATTTATCCGATAGCCGCAGCCGGAGCACGACGGACCCGCCCGGTGGAACGGCGTCGAATTGATAGTGAATCGCCGCTTTCGTGCCGCGACCGGCCGGATTGGTGCATGGCTCGCCATCCACGATCCAGCGATGGAACGCGTCTTTGACAAATGGCCGCGAATTAGTCCAGCCTGGCCCGAACACGCGCTCAACGTTCGTTTCGTTGTCGGTGAAGATCGGCTCGCCGCCGAGTGGGGCGTACAGCATCCGCTTGCCGAGGCGATAGTGGATCGGCAAATTCTCGACTAGATCGAGGTTCAAGTCGTCGGCGACGATGCGCAAGCAGTCCACTTGCGATGGCAACGCGTCGATGACAGGCTCCGCCTGCTTCGCCTTTCCCCAGCACCACGTGTTGCGAAACCAGAGATGCGGCACGATGTGCAGAGACGCGGCGTCCGGCCCAAGATTCACCGCCTCGATCCGAATGCAGATGTCTTCTTCATCCGCCTTGGCATATTCGATCGTGATGTCGAAGTAACGGTCGCCGTCGAACACGCCCGTGTCGAGCAGCTCGAATTCGCGCCCGTCTCCCGCGCGGCGGCGGTTTGCTTCGATGAGCTGGCGATAGGGAAACTCCGCTTGCGGATATTTGTAGACGTACTTCATGTACGAATGAGTTGGCGTGTTGTCGACGTGGAAGTAGTATTCCTTCACGTCCTCGCCGTGGTTTCCCTCGAAAGGCGTGAGGCCGAACAGCCGCTCCTTGAGGATCGGATCGTTGCCGTTCCAGAAGGCCGGGGCGAAGAGCAGAATCTGATATCGATCGCAGATCCCGGCGATCGCATCCTCGCCCCAGCGATAGGCCTTGCTGCGGGCCAATTCGTGCGGCAGGAACTGCCAGGCGTTGCCGTCCGGACTGTAGTCCTCGCGGACCGTGGCCCACGAACGCTCGCTCACGTACGGTCCCCACCGCCGCCAGCCGAAGACCTGATCGAGAATTTCGGCGAGCCGCGCATGTTCGGCAGTCGTGACCGTCTTTTGCATCCGCAAATCGCTCGCTACGCTGGCTGGGGCGCATCGCCGGGCATTCGAGGCACCGGCGACATTTGGCGTTATCTTCCAAGGATACCACGCAATGCGGCCAATCCGCACGGTTTTTGTCGCGGACAACCGTATCTTGTCCGTTCGCTTTGTGGTCTTTAAAGTGAACGGCGTATTCGCCGCGCGCCGCTTTTTACTCGCAACTCGCTGCTCACCGTGATGGAATCCGACTTCATTGCCTGGCTCCGCAGCCGTCTGCCGCCGCACGCGCAGTTGCGGCTGGGGCCGGGAGACGACGCCGCAATTCTTGAACTGGGCCGGAGCGGGCAGTGCGTTGTCACCGTTGATCTGCTCAGCGATGGAGTCGATTTCGATCTGGCGACGATCGACGCCCGCCGTGCGGGGCGAAAGGCGTTGGCCGCCAGTTTGAGCGATCTGGCCGCGATGGCCGCCAAACCGGTCGCCGCGGTAATCGCCCTCGCGCTGCCGCGCCAGGGAGGGCAGCGGCTCGCGATGGAACTCTACGAGGGGATGATTCCGCTGGCCGAACGCTATGCGACGGCAATTGCCGGCGGCGACACGAACAGTTGGGATGGGCCGCTGGCGATCAGCGTCACCGCGATCGGCGAAGTGACGCCGCGCGGGCCGCTCCTGCGCGGCGGCGCGAAGCCGGGAGATCGGATTATCGTCACCGGCGAATTCGGTGGCAGTATTCTGGCAAAGCATCTCGACTTCGAGCCGCGAGTTGAAGAAGCTCTGCTACTCAAAGCGCGCTACGATTTGCATGCCGGCATGGATTGCAGCGACGGGCTGTCGCTCGACCTGTCGCGAATGGCCGCCGAAAGCGGCTGCGGTGCGGCGCTCGATCTCGATCGAATTCCGATCGCCGCCGTCGCGCATGAATTGACGCGAAACGATCTAACGGCCGGCACGGCGGTCGATCATGCGCTGGGGGATGGCGAGGATTTCGAGTTGATTCTGGCGGTGCCGCCGGAAGACGCCGCAAAAATGATCGCTGAACAACCGCTCGCCCCGCTGCGGCTATCGGACATTGGCCAGTTCATCGCCGAGCCGGGTCTTTGGGAGAATACTCCGAGTGGTCGCCGCCCGCTGCCAATCCGTGGATACGAGCATGCTTTCGACTAAAATGTAACAGGCACACCACGTGTGCCGTCCGCCCTGCCTGGTCACGGCACGCGGAGTGAGCCTACTACTTTGAAGATCAAACAAATCGTGCACCGCGATTTCGTATTTGATGCGTCCGATGAAGCCGCCACCGTCACGCTCGGCAAGGCGCTAGCTGAATGCCTGCCGCCGCGCGCGGTTGTGGCGCTTATCGGCACGCTCGGCGCCGGCAAGACGCGGCTCGTCCAGGCGATTGGTGAGGCCGCCGGCATGGACACCCGCAAAGTGATTAGCCCCACTTTCGTCCTCATCCACGAGTATCGAGCCGGCCGGACGCCGATCTTCCACTTCGACACCTACCGTCTCCGCGATGAAGATGAATTCCTGCAACTTGGCCCGGAAGAATACTTCGACCGCGACGGCTGGACCTTCGTCGAATGGGCCGACCGGGTCGAAAACTGCTTGCCGCCCGAGCGACTGGAAATCCGAGTCGAAGCAACAAGCACGTCGTCGCGACGATTTCAGATTATTGCGATCGGCGAGCCGTACTCGCGGGTCGTTCGGGATTTGGAACGCCGACTCGGCAGTTGAGAATCTCTCAGTTCCACTCGCGCAGCACTTCGGGATCGGTTTCGATTGCCCGCCGGGCAGCCAATGCGGCGCGAGCCAACTGATCGTCGAACTGCATGAGGGCCCAGACGCAGGCAGCACGCACGAGCGGTTCGACGTCATTCAATCCTCTGGTCAAGGCCGGGATCGTGGCCCGATCGGGCCTATTGCCCAGCACGATCGCGGCGTTGCGGAGCAGGCCGCGGCGTTTCGCCCGCCACAGCGGCGTGCGGCGAAACCGCTCGCGAAAGCCCGCGTCGTCGAGCGCGAATAGCGCGGCCAGCGCGACCGGATTCATTTTGTCGTCCGGTGCGAATGCCGGTTCCGCCGTCGCTGGCGCGCGATGGTTCCACGGACAAACGTCCTGGCAGACATCGCAGCCGAAAAACCAGTCGCCGATCCCGCCGCGCAAGTTCGTGGGTATTGACGCACGCAGTTCGATCGTCAGATAGCTAATGCATCGCCGCGCGTCAAGTACATAGGGCGCGACGAAGGCGTCGGTCGGGCAGGCGTCGAGGCATGCTCGGCAGGTGCCGCAATGATCGGTTTCGTGCGGCGCATCGTAGTCCAACTCGATATCGGTCAGCAGCGCCGCGAGAAAAAACCAACTGCCAAGTTGCTTGTTGAGCAACAGTGTGTTCTTGCCGATCCAGCCGAGGCCGGCCAATTGAGCGAATTCCCTCTCCAAAAGCGGCGCGGTGTCGACGACTCCACGGACCTTCGCCCCCGGCGCTTGATCTTGAAGAAAGTCGGCCAGTCGATTGAGCCGGGCGCGAATCAGCTCGTGATAGTCTTGTCCCCAGGCGTACCGCGAGACGCGGCCCTCTCCAGCCCGCGCCTCAATCGGCTCTGTGGTGCGGTAGACCATCGCCAGCATCAGGACGCTGCGGGCGCCGTCCAAAACATGCCGCGGATGCTCGTATGCGGCGGCCCGATCGGCTAAATACTGCATTCGCCCGGCGTATCCGGCCGCCAGCCATTCGTGAAATCGCTCCATTCCACCGGGCCCCACCGCCGGACAAGCCCCCGCCAAATCGAACCCCAGCCGCCGGGCCTCGGTTTTTAATGCGTCGGTAAGCGAAGTTGCTTGCATACTGCAATTCGGCTGCAAAAGTTGACCTGCGATTTCCGGCTGTTTAGGGTGGAGAGATACCGGCCAGTCCGGTCGCAACTCCATTGAACTGCTTCTCTGAGGTGACCAAGATGAAAACGATTTTGAAGACAGGGTTGGTTGGAATGTTCTTCTGTGCGGCGATGATCGCGCTGGCCGACCGGCCTCTCAAGGCCCAATCGGATTATTGTCCTGGCTACTGGTGGGCCTATGGCTATCCCTACGAGCAGGACCACATTCCGTTTTACGCCTCGCACCCGCCAGTATACTACTCGCATCCCATTGCGCGAGCTTACGGTTGGACACCGTTCGCCTATCCGCCGGCGGCCATAATCCTGCCGTTGGAAGACGGCGGACCCAAGGAGATTATCAACCCGTTCGTCCCGCCGAGCAATGCGCCTGCGCCGACGCCGAATACGAAGGCGAAACCATCCGGCGAGCAGACGGCTGACTCGAACGCCGCCACACCGCATTTGATCGTCAATCCATACGTCGCCACGAGCCTGGCTGTCGAGGAGAGATAGGCAAACAAGAAATCGCTCTGGACAGCGGCGCGGAAATCGTTATCGTATTGCTCTCTTCATGCCGGCCGTTCTGCGCGCGTTCGCTGCCATCGCGGTCGGGTAGTCTGGCGGAAAGGAGTCTGCCGATGAAGCGGCTGCTGGGAGCGGTCGTCGCGATCTTATTACTATCGGGCTGCCGCGCGCCGGCGCCGCCGAACGATCCATTCCTTTACCGTTCGACCGTGCCGCCGCCGGGAACGATCACGCCATCCGGCCCGATGCCGGCCCAACCGTATTATCCTGGGGCTGCTGCGCCGAGCGCAATTCCTGGGCCGGCGACTGCGCCACCGATGATTTCGCCTGGCACCCCAATCACGCCGGCTCCAGCGCCGTTGACGCCTTCGGGCGTGCCGATCTCGCCGGCTCCGGCGCCCAACAGATATTCTCCGCCGGGCGGCTTCAACTATCAGAGTTCGCTGAGACCGCCGATCGCGCTTCCGCAAGCGACCAGTGCAACCGCATCCATTCCGTCTGGCAATTCGCGCGATTCCGGAGTAGTCACGGCCAATTGGCAGGCGCCGAAGGGAACCCATGCAGTCAGCACCGCCGCCACAATTGCAGACACCTCTCAATCGCGGCCCGAGCCAAGTATGGTTCGGATTGTCGAGCGGTCCAACAGCGTTTCCGCGGCGAAACCGGTCGACAATCAGTCCGCCGCGGCGGATTCGGCTGCCATCGTGCCAGCCGTTCCGGCACCAACCAGTCTGGCAGCGCCCGCCGAATCTCCGATGCCATCCACGATTTCTGTGGCGCCCGTCAATTCGAGCACCGTACAAACTGTGGAGCGGCCAAGCATCCCCGAGATTACTGATCTGCCGCCAGTGAGTGGGGCGACAGGCGGAGCGGCTGCGAGCGGCGCGAAATCCACGGCAGCAGGTCAGACCCCCGTAAATATCCCGGCCGATCGACCGGGGACGAGTTATGGCTATGATCCGGACTACAAAACGCTTCGCGGTAAGCTCGAATACTCGGTGGCTGGCCAACGCTGGAGGCTGATCTATCTACCGCCTGACGGCCCAATTGACGAGTATGGCGGCACTGCCACGCTTCCAGATCCAAGCCAACTCGATGGGTTTGAAGCGGGAGACTACGTCACCGCCTCGGGCACATTTTCTCCACCCGGCGCTAGCGGCGGCTCGGCGACCTTCGCCATCCAGCGCATCAAACGGCAGTGAGCCTTTTGCGCGCGCGGTAGCTGAATTCGCAAGGTACGGTGCGTCAAGTCCGCGCAGACGCGCCGTGCGTCAAGCGTGGTTCTGGTGCGTCAGCGCTTCGCTTGATGCACCCTACGCTGTCGGCGAATCATTTCCGGGTTTGGGGCGTGTCAGCGGGCAAGGCACGACGTATCATAAGAAGTGGACTGACGGGACTCCGCCGGCCAACTCGATGGACTTCTTGCCGCCCTTCATGGCATCCGAATCCAACAATAGACGACCCGGCATGAGTTCGCTGCTGCAAAATGTCACCGGCACCTTGGCCGTTTGGGCGAAAGGGCCGGTGAGAGGGCGGCTGGGGCAATGGGCTGCGCTGGTGCCAGTCGTCGGCTCTCTTGAACCGGAACTGAAGGAACTCAGCGACGCCGAATTGCGAAAGCGCAGCCTGTCGCTCCGCTATCGGGCGAAAAGCCGCGAGCCGCTGACGCAGATCATGCCCGAGGCCTATGCGCTGGTGCGCGAGGCGGCCGTGCGCACGATCGGCCAACGGCATTTCGACGTCCAAATCCTGGGGGGCATCGCGCTGCACCATCGAACGGTCGCCGAAATGCAAACCGGCGAAGGTAAGACGATCACCGCCACGTTGCCGCTCTATCTCGCGGCGCTCACCGGCCATGGCGTCCATCTGGCAACCGTGAACGACTATCTTGCCGAGCGCGACGCCGACTGGATGGGACCGATCTACCGGCTGCTCGGCCTCACCGTGGGCGTGGTACTGACGCCGATGAACACTCCCCAGCGCCGCGAGGCCTACGCCTGCGACATCACTTACGGCACCGCCAAGGAGTTCGGATTCGACTTTCTCCGCGATCGGCTCCTGCTGCGCCGCACCGCTGAAGGCCAGAGCGATCTGATGGCCCACATGCTCGGCCATCACAGCGACTCGTCGGGCGACAAGCCGGTGCAGCGGCCGCCCCATTTCGCGATCGTCGACGAGGCCGACAGCGTGCTCATCGACGAAGCCCGCACGCCGCTCATCATCAGCGCCCTGCCGACTGAAGACGAGAAGGCCGAAGTCGAGCTGTATCAATGGAGCGCGGCGGCGGTGAAGCAATTCGAGGAGGAAGAGCATTACACCTACGACCACGAGAAAAAGACCGCCGAGCTGAACGCCGCCGGTCGCAGGCTCGTGAGGAACCTGCCCCGCACTCCGGCGCTGCAGTCGGTCGGTATGTTGCGGCTGTACGATTTCATCGAACGGGCGTTGCGGGCCGAGCGGGCGTTCTTTCTCGACCGCCATTACGTCGTTCGCAAAGGAGAGATCGTCATCGTCGATGAGTTCACCGGCCGCATGTCGGAGGGGCGGAAATGGCGCGACGGGCTGCACCAAGCGATCGAGGCGAAGGAAGGGGTCGAGGTGACGATCTCCACGGGGCACGCGGCTCGCGTCACGATCCAGGATTATTTCCTCCGCTATCCGCATCTGGCGGGAATGACGGGCACGGCGTCGAACTCCGCCCGCGAGCTGCACAAGATTTACAAACTTCGCGTGATCCCGATCCCGACAAACCGTCCACCGATCCGCGAGCGCCTGCCAGATCGCATCTTCGGCACTGCCGAGGCGAAATACGATGCGATCGTCGAAGAGGTCAAGCGAATTCACGATGATGGGCGGCCGCTATTGATCGGCACGCGCTCGATCGACAAATCGGAACTGCTCTCGCAGCTTATGAAGGCGGCCGGCATCCCCCACCAAGTGCTCAACGCGCGGCAGGTCGCCGCCGAGGCCGACATCATCGCCCACGCCGGTGAGCGCGGCCACGTGACGGTCTCGACGAACATGGCTGGCCGCGGCACCGACATTCGCCTCGGCGAAGGGATTGCGGAAGCCGGCGGTCTGCATGTGATCCTGACCGAAATGCACGATGCGGCCCGCATCGATCGGCAATTGGCCGGCCGCTGCGGCCGGCAGGGCGACCCCGGCACCTATTGCCAGTTTCTCGCCCTGGACGACGATATTCTGCTCAGCGGCCTTGGACCGGACAAGTCGGAGCACTTGATTGAGCTCGGCAAGCGGTCGTCCGGCCCGTTCGACGGGCTGGCTAGGCGGTTCCGCAAGTCGCAACGGATCATCGAGCGCCGCCATTTCCGCGACCGCCGGGCACTCATGTATCACGAGAAGGAACGCAAGAAAATCCAGAAGGCGATGGGGCAAGATCCGTATCTCGACGCGCCATCGTAAACAGTCGTAGCGTGCGTCGAGTCCGCGCTGACGCACCGGAACACGCGGAATCGTGCGCCTCGGGATGCGATCCGGTGCGTCTGTGCAAAGCCTTGACGCACCCCACAAGATGCGCGATCGGGAATTCAAATGATCGACGAGACCTACCGCTTGGTGTTCGATACGCTGCGGCAGCATTTGACCGAGGCTGGGGTGCGGTTCGTCGAGGACGATGGCGACATCACTTTCGGCGGCCATCGGATTGGGCTCTCGATCGTGTTCGAGGGGTTCACTCAGCAGGAGAGCCAGATCATTGCCCCCCTCGACGTGCAGATTCATCTCGATGGCGACCCGGGAGACCGGTTTCGCGTGGGGACGCTGGGCGTCGGACGAGACCGGCTCACGGCAATTCGTTCGGCGATCGAGGAGTGGCACGTCTTGGCGGCCGCGCCCCTTTTGGCGGCGTTGGGAGCGGAAGCCGGCGCTCGCCGCCGGCCGAAAGCGGCTCGCCAACTCGCGGGCTGGGACGTGTTCCCCGGTCGAGCCGGCGTCCGCGGCACGCTGCCTCCTGGTCTCGATCCGAGCGGAATCTTCTATCGCCTGCTTTTCGAATCGCTGTACAAAGTCGTTCTGAAGTGGCCGCGGCCGACCGGGTTCGAGTTGCGCTCGATCTTCCTGATGGTCACGACGGCCGAAGGCGAGCCGCAGATCCAAGCGGCCATCGATGGCTTCGTCGACGAGCCGCTCGCCCAGGAACTATCCCAACTCCCCTGGCCGCGACCCCCGGAGCCATATCTCTTCAAGCAATTGCTTGTGTTGCGGCATGGCAGCAGTGCGAGTTGAACGTCGTTGCCGACTCTGCCAGCGTCGGAGCGGACGCTGGCAGCGTCCGCCACGAATACGCTCGCTCAATCCCCGGCCGATTTGGGAACATCGAACGATTGCAGGTCGTACGCGTCGATGAACTTGGCCAGCGAGTCCGACGGGTGACGCCGCTGCTGCTCCAGAACCAGCGCGTCGCGGAATCGTCCCAAGTCTAGATACGTCTGGAAGTCGTCGGGGATCTTCACGCCCAGGTCGCCGAAATCGCTATGCCCGGAGATGAATTTGACCATATTCTCGGAGTTAGGTATTCTGCCGATCCAATCGGGATTGGAGACCGGCGTCTTCGCCAGCTTTTCGAGCAACTCTCGCTGCTCGGGGCTGATCAATTCGATCCGTCCGACCATCACTCGCGCGATCTCTGCCGGCTTCGAAACGGAGAGTGAGAGGTAATGATCGGTCCAAACGCGCGGAACGACGAAGAACGCGCGCAGACCCGCGCTCTTGAAGTAGGCCGCGCGCCACGTCTCGACGAGGGCACTAGCTTCGTCGGCGTAGAGTCCTTCCTTAACCAAGGCTGCGTGCAGCTCATCGCACAAGTTGGCCAGGTTGCCGAGCGAAAACTCCCGTTCGGCAAATGATGCCGGCATCTCCGCGACCTGCGCGTTTCGGTCAGCCGTCACCATCACGGGGCCGATCGATCGATAGGCGGAGCTGCCGTCGCTGCGCACGTGAATCAGCCAGACGCGACTGATCTTCGTGGTTTCGCGAGAATCGAGAACTTCATCGAACCGGCCGCGGATGTTGAGCTTGTCGTGAAGCGGATCGGTGCTGATCGAAAGCGGCGCGGAGAAGTTTCCGACGCCGCGATAGAACAGATACTTCTCGCTCTCGCCGCCAGCCTTGACCGAAGCGGCATTGACGTTGCGCGGCGCCAGCCAGACGTGCGAAGCCGTTTCCGGGCCGCTCTCGCTCGTGCCGACGGTCAAGTCGCGCCACGAAAGCCGGCCGGTGGTGTCACTTGTGATCGGGCCGAA